>JAJZRM010000082.1 GCA_021802685.1 Deltaproteobacteria bacterium
CAAGGCGGAACGAGGTGTCGCCGGAGCCGATCAAGTTCAAGATGACGCCTTCCGCGCAGGAACTCGAAGCGTGCTTCGAATTCGGCAGGAAGTTCGCGGAGACCGTGGGAGATCGCGTGGCGTAACCGTTACCCGCCGGGTTTCTTCCCGGTGTCCGTTCCTTCCTTGCGCAGGGAACGGTCGGCGTCTTTTTTGACCTGGTGCTGCTGTTCGAGGGCTTCGCCGCGGATCTTCGCCTTGCACGGGTCGCAGATCCCGCCCTCGAAGGCGCCTGGCTTCGCGCATACCATGCATCGGTTCCTGCTCATGACGTCCTCGGGGGGAGGCCGCTCGCGCCTCCCCCGCTACTCCCCCACCCGTTCCGGAAGGGACGCGCCGTAGAGAAGCCCGAAATAGTCTTCGGTGTTCTTGATGTACACCTTCCCGCCGCCGGCCATGTTCTCGCCGGCCAGCTGTCCCTGCTTGATGGCGCTTCGCCAGCCGAAGTTGATCCGGCTCTCTCGCCGGTTGATGTCGTATACCTCGGCGCAGTCGCCCGCCGCGTAGATGTTGGAGACGTTGGTCCCGAGGTATTCGGACACGAGCACCCCCGCGCCCGCCTTCACGCCGCTCCCCTCCAGGAAGCCGATGCCGGGGAGCCGCTCGGTGGCCACCACGATCAGGGAGCAGCGTACCTGCCCGCCTCCCGTCGTCAGGACGTCGTAGATCCGGCCGTCGACGTCGATCACGTCGGCGATCTCGGTGCCCTCCATCGTCTTCACGCCCTTCGAGCGCAACTGGTCGACCACCCGCGCCTCCACGTCCCCGGAGATCGGGTTCCCGAACCGCGGCAGCCCCGGGTTGATCCAGACCACCTGGTTGCCGATCTTCCTCAGCGCCCGGGCCGCCTCGATGCCCAGGTATCCGGGACCGTAGACCACGGTGGTGTCGGACCGCATCGCCCGTTCCCGCACCCGGAGGGCGTCCCCGAGGGAGTTCAGGAACAGGAACGAGCCCGGCGCTCCCATCAGCGCCGCCGGCAGGATGGGGCGCCCCCCCGTGGCGATGCAGAGGAAGTTGTACGTTTCCTCGGAGCCGTCGGAGAAGAAGACCCGGTTCTTCGCCGCGTCCAGCCGGCGGGCCCGCTTTCCCCACAGGACCCGGATCTTCCGTTCCGCCAGGTCCTTCCCCTGCGGGTTGGCCAACCCGGAGATCTCCCGCTCGCCCGAGACCAGGTCGGGCAGGGAGGGCCGAAGGTACGGGGCGGCGTGTTCCTCCGTGGCGATGACGACCTCGGCGTCCTTGTCCAGCGTGCGGGCACCCTTGGCGGCGGCGATTCCGGCGGGGCCGCTTCCCAGGATCAGGTAGCGCATGAGGGATCCTCCATGGCGGGATGTTGATACCGAATTTATCATCTAATAAACGTAGGAGGGGCAAAAAGAAAAGGCGGTTTCGGGAACCGACCTTCTTTCCGACCCCGCCGCTCCGGCTGGAGCCGCCGGCCTTTTTATACGTTCTTGATCCGGCTTCAACAGGGCGGAAATACGACGGTGGGAAAATCGGGAAACCAAGTTCCCGGCAGGAGGGGCGTATGGACAGGAAACCGGTCTGGATCAACGGGCAAAAGGTCTACGTGCTCCCCTGGGCACGGATTTGGGATGTTCTGATGGCCCTTCCGGCGAACGATTTCCACGCCGTTTGGCATAGCCGGGCGATCCTGGTGGACGGGCGGGGAAGCCGCGTTTCGCCGGACGACTGCGTATATTCGAACCAGAAGATCACGGTCCACCGGGTCGACCGGGACGGCGGCGGCGCCAAAGGGCGCGCCGGGGGGACGGACGCGAAAAGCGCCTGACCGGCTTCGTTCTACTTACCCTGCCGGAACTCCGTCCCGAACATCTTGGACATTCCCTCGGCCGTTCCCGCGATCTCCCGGAATTCCAGGTACTTCTCGTCCCGGAGCCGCCGGAATGCGGTCTCCAGGGTGCATTCCGCGGCGACGCCGAGGATCTCCCGTCGAAAGGCGCGCGCCTCGGCGAGGATCACGTCGCAGTCGTGGATCGTCCCGAGGAGGGTCTGAAAGGCCTGGTGACGCTTCGCGGCCGCCTTTCCGGCGCGCGGGAAGAGGGGGGAAAACACCTCCGCCGCGTACCGGTACCTCTTGAAATCCAGGCGCATCCGGTGGAGGGCCTCGGACTTCGCGGGATCCAGCGCCTCTTTCCGGTGCTTCGCGACGTTTTCCGCCAGCTTCGCGAGCAGGCGGGATGCCTCCGCCGCGGCGTCGATCCCGCCTCCGGGCGCAATCTCCCGCTTCGGCACCCTGATCCGAATTCTCTCGTTCCGTCCCTTCCGGAGGAGCCTGCGGATCCTGTCTTCCCAGCGCAGGACGTCGCTGGCGACGAGGACGGCGTAAAGGTACGACGGCCTGTCCCCGGAGGGAACATGCCGGCGGATCGCGTCCCGCTTCACGTGGGCATCCCGAAGCTTCCCCAGGGGGGACATCAGTTTCTTCAGGAAGGCGCGCGCTTCGCGCAACTCGGGAGCCGGGCCGATCAGCTCCTCCCGGACCGCGGTCCAGGCGAGCGCTCTTCGGATGGAAACCCGGAGGTCGTGGACGGCCTTTTCGGAAGCCGGGGTCGCGGCGGCTTCCTCGAGATGCTCCCGGAAGCGTCCGATCCGGTCCCTGCCCGTCTCCGCAAGGAATGCCGCGGCCTTCAAGGCGTTTCCTTACTCCTCCATCGTCTGGAAGAGGGCTTCCGTTACCCTTTCGATGCGGGTAAGGTCTTTCCGCCGGCCTTTCTGCGGTTTTACCGTAAGGTCCCGAACGACTTTGAGCATCGCATCGATCTTCCCGGGAGACAGGGGTTTCGTTTCGATGGCCTGGACCGCGGAAGCGATCCGTGCCTCCATCTCCGCGACATACCGCTCGGCGATCTCGGTGAACACCGCGCGCAGCCGACGCGTTTCGAGGATCAGCATCTCGCGGGCCATCTTCCGTGACGGTTTCCTGCCCAGGGACTTCGCGATCTCCGCCGGGACCGCTTCGGGGCCCGGCGCGGGCGGATGGGCAGGCGGCGGCACGGTTTTTCTCGCGGGCTTCTTCACGGGCGGCATGGGTTTCCCCTCCTCAAGCCGGCGGTCCCAGGACGGCCTCGATCCGCGTCTGCAGTTCCCGGGTGACGGTTCGCGGCGATCGGGCTCCGTTCACGGGAACGAATCCGTAGATGGACTGCAGGCGCATGAACGACCGGTGCAGCTCCGTCTGGTACCGGATGAACGAGTCGTACCAGGAGTGGCTGTACCCGATGTCCATCCCCGACTCCCAGTAATCCAACTCCCTCCCGGGATAGATGTACCGCTCGATCAGCCTTTGCGGCGCCACGCGCAGGTACATCACGAGGTCGGGAACCAGGGCGATGCTGTAGACCGACTGCAGCCATCGAAGATCCGCGCCCCGGACGATGTCCCGCGCCATCAGCGTGTAGATGTACCGGTCGGCCAGCACGATGAATCCCGCCCGCAGCGCCGGGAGGATCCGGTTTTCCAGCTGGTCGGCGAAGTCGGTCGCGTAGAAGAGCGACAGCGTTCTGGGGGAGAGGATGTTCCCTTCCTTGGCCTTTGCCAGTTCCTCCGACACCAAGGTGGACCGTTTCAGCCCGACCAGTTCCACGGCGTGGCCCCGGCGCTCCAGCCAGTCGGTCAGCATCGCGATCTGCGTGCTTCTTCCGGAGGCATCGGGCCCCTCCAGGACGATGAGTTTTCCCTTGAGGTCGGCCAGGTTCACCCCGGGGACCCCCGCTCCGTAAAACGTGAAAGCCTTTGCGCGCGTCATCGGGCCACCCACCGTGTGACGGCCTTGTAGCGGGCGAGGTCGATCCGGTCCCGCAGAATCTCCCGCACCTCCTCCTGGATCGTTTCGACGGGACGGTCGGAGTTGATCCGCGTGAAGCGGTGCTTCCGCGCGAGCGCTTCGTACGCCTTGTGGATCCGCCCCTGGAAGATCTTGAAGCTCTCCACGGGGTCGGGGGAAAGCCCCAGGTCCATCCCCGCCTCGTGGTACTTGAGGGCCGGGCGGCCGGCGAGGATCCGTTTGAGGGCGGTAGGCAGCGGCAGGGAGAAGTAGAACGTGATGTCCGGCCGGATGGCGAAGCTGTAAAGCTGGTCGACCCATTCGAGCGGGCATCCCCGTACGGTGTCGCGCGCCAGGGCGGTGAACTTGTACCGGTCGGCCAGAACGATGAAGCCCGCCTTGAGCATCGGAAGGATGTTCCGCTCGTACCGGTCGGCGAAGTCGGTGCAGTGGATCAGGGAGAAGGTGGTCGGCGTGAGGAGGTTCCGTTTCTTCCCTTTCCGGGTGGCCTCTCGGACGATCAAGGAAGAGTTCCACTCGGTGAAGAAGACCTTGTACCCCGATAGCTGGAGCCAACGCTTGATGAGGTACACCTGCGTGGATTTCCCGGAACCGTCGAGCCCCTCGACGGCGATCAGCTTTCCCGGCGTGTCGTTGAGAAGCGGTTGCGTCGCCATTCCCGTCATCCCTCCGGCTCGATGGACAGTTTCACGTCGACCCCGAAATGCTCTCCGAACACCGCTGCGCCTTCCTTTATTCCGAGGGCCTCCAGCGCGCACGGTTTCCTGCTGGCGGCGCGGACGAGGAGCGACCCGTTCCCGAGCCGGCAGTCGAGGATCCGGATCGCCCCGACGTACTCCTTGTCGAGGGCCTCTGCGATCCGGAGCATGGGGGAGAGGGCGCGGACCATGTCGCGCTCGCGCTTGGGGAGCGCCCCGAACTCCGGGTGGTTCGATACGGGGACGGATCTCCGGTGGTACCGGGCGATCCCCGCGACCACGAGGCGCTCCGAAGGGGAGAGGCCCACGATCTCGCTGTTGGCGATGATGTAATGGCTGTGCTTGTGGTGCTTCTGCATGCCGATGAAATAGCCGATGTCGTGCAGCAGCGCCGCCGCTTCGAGGTAGATCCGCTCCTGCTTGCCGTAGCCGTGGAGGGATTCCGTCGCGTCGTAGAGCTGCAGCGCCAGCTCGGAGACCTTTTCCGAATGCTTCAGGTCCATCCGGTACCGGGCCGCCAGGCTCCGGCACGACACGCAGACCTGTTCCCGCAGGTCCAGGAGGTGCTCGGCGCCCTTTTCCCGTTCGAGGATCTCCTGGACGACGCCGTCCTTCAGGCTCACCCGGGGGACCAGGATCTCCTCGGAGCCGTTCATCTCGGCGATCCGGTGATATACGAAACAGGCGGGGAGGATGACGTCGGCCCGGTCTTCCCGGAGGCCGAACCGCTCCATGCGGCTTTTCAGGGACATTCCGGAAAGTTCCTCCATCAAACGCCGGAGATGTTCGGAACGGAGGCGCAAGGTGTCCGGATAGTCGGGGTGCGGTTCGGCGAGGACGTCCGGGATGCCGGCGACCGCCTCGATGTTTCCTCCGGTGGCGATGAACAGCGCCGCTTTCTTCCCGTTTTTCCACCGGGAGAGCTTCCGGCTGATGAGCTCCATGTATTCGTTCAGAAGTTGTCCGGCGCCGCGCACGTCGTCCTCGGCGGAGGAGAGCATGTCCAGCAGGCGCACCGCGCCGAAGTTGTGCGAGTCGGCCAGGGTGATCCGCCCGTTCTCCACGAAGGTGATCTCCACCGAACCGCCCCCAAGGTCCACGAGGAGGGCGCTCTTCTTTCCGAGAGGTATCTTCTTTCCGACGGCGAGCGTGATCAGCCGGGCTTCCTCTTCGCCGTCGATGATCTCGATGCGGATGCCGGAGGCGCGCTCTAGGCGGCTCAGGAGGAGTTCGGAATTGGATGCTTCCCGCGTGGCGGAGGTTGCGACCGCCCTCACGGTCTGGACCCCGTGGTTCTTCAGGAGCTGGCGGAACCGCCGGAAGGCCGCCTCGGCCCTGCGGAGGTTCTCTTCCCGGATCTTCCCCGTAAGGAAGACGTCTCCACCCAGCCGGATCGGCTCCCGGAGGTTCTCCAGGACGCGGTACTGCGGTTCGCCGCCCGATTCCACCACGTAGAAGCGGATCGCGTTGGACCCGATGTCGATGGCGGCGATCTTTGCCATACCGGCCCTTTTCGTTTCCTACGAGAGCGGCCCATGGTGCCGTACGTCCTTCCCCTTGACCATGAAGATCACGTCCTCGCAGATGTTCGTCGCGTGATCGGCGATCCGTTCGAGATGGCGGGAGACCAGGATCAGGTCCATCGCCCGGGGGATCGTGGACGGATCGCCCATCATGTACGTGAGCAGTTCCCGGAACACCTGGTCCTTGAGCTGGTCGACGTCGTCGTCCCGAAGGATCGTTCGATACGCCAGATCGTCGTCTCCGTTCACGAAAGCGTCCAGCGCGTCCTTGAGCATGTCCTGCGAGATGTCGGCCATCCGGGGGATGTCGATCAGGGGCTTGAGGGGGGGGACGGTGAGCAGCGATTCCGCGCACTCGAGGATGTTGATCGCCTGGTCGCCGATCCGCTCCATGTCCGTATTGATCTTCATCGCAGCGGCGACGAACCGCAGATCGCTCGCCGTCGGCTGGCGAAGCGCGATGAGCTCGAGGCACGCCTCGTCGATCTCGATGTGGAGCTGGTTCACCTGCGTCTCCATCGACTGGACCTCGGGGAGCAGCTCCGCGTTGCGCTGCACCAGCGACTGGATGACCCGTCGCGTCATCTGTTCGACCAGCCCTCCCATCCGGAGAACCCGTCCCCGGATATCCGTCAGCTGTTCCGCGTAATGCTCCGATGTGTGCTTCTCCATCACCGCTCACCGCCTTCCGGGAAGGATCATCCGAACCTTCCGGTGATGTACTCTTCCGTTCGCTTGTCCGACGGATTGGTGAATATCTTACCGCTTTTGTCCATCTCTATTAATTCTCCGAGGAGGAAAAACGCGACGTTGTCGGAGATCCGCGCGGCCTGCTGCATGTTGTGGGTCACCACCACGATGGTGTACTTCTCGCTCAGGTCCTCGATGAGCTCCTCGATCTTCGCCGTGGAAACCGGGTCCAGGGCGGAGCACGGTTCGTCCATCAGCAGGACCTCCGGCTCCACGGCCAGGGCGCGGGCGATGCAAAGCCGCTGCTGCTGCCCGCCGGAGAGGGAGATTCCGGGCCGGTCCAGGTGGTCCCTCACCTCATTCCACAACGCCGCCATGTTGAGGGATCTCTCGACGGCGTCGGCCAGTTCGCCCCTGGACATCTTCTTTCCGTTCAGCTTGAGGCCGACGGCGACGTTTTCGAACACCGACATCCTCGGGAAAGGATTGGGCTGCTGGAAGACCATCCCGACGCGCCGGCGCAGGTTCACCGGGTCGACCCGGTCGGAGGCGATGTTCACGTCGTCTAGGAGGATCTCCCCGGACATGCGGAAACCCGGCGTCAGGTCGTGCATGCGGTTCAGGCACCGGATGAACGTGCTCTTTCCGCACCCCGACGGCCCCATGACGGACGTGACGGAGAATTTCGCGATTTCCATCCGGATGTTCTTCAGCACCTGGTGGTCGCCGAACCATCCGCACAGGTTCCTGATCTCGAATATGTTCGCCATTGAGCCTCCTACTTCTTCTCCCGGGTCAGCACGCGGGCGCCGACATTGATGAAAAGGACAATCGTTATGAGGACCAGAGCGGCCGCCCAGGCCTTGTCGTGCCAGTCCTCGTACGGGGAGATGGCATAGGAAAAGACCTGCAGCGGCATGGCCGCCATCGGCTGGTCGAAACGAAACTGCCAGAACTGGTTTCCCAGGGCCGTGAACAGCAGGGGCGCCGTTTCCCCTACGATGCGCGCCATCGCCAGCAGGATCCCGGTCAGGATCCCGGCCGAGGCGGTCCGGACCACGATATACAAGGTGGTCTTCCATCGCTCGATCCCGAGGGCGAGGGCCGCTTCCCGTACCGTCTTCGGAACGGTTCGCAGCATGTCCTCCGTCGTCCGGACCACGATGGGGATGAAGATCATCGTCAGCGCCACCGCTCCCGCCCAGGCGGAAAACCGCTTCATCGGAAGGACGATGAGAATGTAGGCGAAGATGCCCATGATGATGGAGGGCACCCCCGTCAGCGAGTCCACGGCGAACCGGACGACGGAGGCGAACTTCCCTCGACCGTACTCCGCAAGGTAGATCCCGCACATTACCGCCATCGGGACGGACCAGAGCATGGTGAGGAGGGTGATCACGAAGGAGCCGAGGATCCCGTTCGCAATGCCGCCACCCGGCTCGCCGACGGGGCGGGGGAGGTCCGTCAGCAGGCTCCACTTGAGCTCCTTGGCGCCCTTGATCACCAGGTCGAAGAAGATCAGGAACAGCGGCAGGATGACCAGGAACGCGCAGGCGTAAAAGGTCCACCGCATCGTCGTGTCGACCGCCTTGCGGCGCAATCGGATCGTCGGCATGCCGTCAGATCCCCCGGGAGGCGTTCTTGACCATCCTCGAGAGCATCCACTGGGACGCCAGGTTGACGACGAACGTCACGAGGAAGAGGAGCAGGCCGATCAGGATGAGGGAGGACAACTGCAGCCCGCCCGCTTCGGCGAACTCGTTGGCGATCACCGCCGCCATGGAGTATCCCTGCTGGAAGAAGGAGTAGAAGATTTCCGGTCGGTTGCCGATCACCATCGTCACCGCCATCGTCTCTCCGAGCGCCCGACCCAGCCCCAGCACCGTCGCTCCGAAGATCCCGGGGATACAGTGCTGGCCCACGACGATCCGGATCATTTCCCACCGCGTACCGCCGAGGGACAGGACCGCTTCCTTCTGCCGCTGGGGCACCGTGGCCAGCACCTCCCGGCTCACCGACAGGATGAACGGCACGATCATGATCGCCAGGAGAACGCTTGCCGCCAGTACGCTCGGCCCGTAGGCGGGGCCCTCGAAGAGGGGGATCCACCCGAGGTATTTCGAGACCGGCTTCATGAACCCGTCGCGCAGCAAAGGGACCAGGACGAAGATCCCCCACAGTCCGAAGATGACGCTGGGGATCGCCGCCAGCAGCTCCGCGAGAAACGCGACCGGGTTTTTCAACCACGGCGGCGCGAAATCGTTGATGAAGATGGCAGCGCCCAGACTCAAAGGCACGGCCATGAGGATGGCGAGGAAGGAGGAGACCAGGGTGCCGTAGATGAAGGGGAGCGCGCCGTACTGGTCCACGACCGGGTCCCAGGTCCTCGAATACAGAAACGAGGCGCCGAAATCTCGGATCGCCTGCATGGACTCCCGCAGGAGGACGACGAAGAGCAGCGCCGTGAGGGCAAGGACGGCGAAAGCAAAAAATGCCGACGCGCCCTCGAAGAGCTTGTCCTTGGGGTTCCTGCCGGTATTTCGGACCATCCGTTTTCGCTTTCCTTTTATCCTTCGTGGCGAGGCGGGGAAAATACGGAAAGGGGGAGGATTCCTCCTCCCCCTTTCAGATGATATTCCACTTCTGCAGACAGATAAAGCCGCCCGTCGTACTAATACAACGATTTTCCTTTGTAGTTGATCTGGCGCAGCGTCTTGTCCATCATGTCCACCACGGGTTTCGGCAGCGCGGCGTAGTCCAGCGCCGCCTCCATCTTCTGGCCTTCGTGGATCGCCCACTTCAGGAACTGGA
>JAJZRM010000083.1 GCA_021802685.1 Deltaproteobacteria bacterium
CCGGAAGTACTCCTTCTGATAGAGGAGCCCCACCCCGACCAGGGGAACCCCCAGGTCGGATGCGGACTTCAAGTGGTCGCCCGAGAGGACCCCCAGGCCGCCGGAGTAGATCGGAAGCCCCTCGTCGATGCCGTATTCGCAGCAGAAATACGCCGCCTGGAACCCCGCCTCCGCCCCGTGCGCCTCGGAAAACCAGGAAGGGCCTTGCAGGTACTGCTGGAAGGAACGGTAGACCCTCTCCACGTTGGCGACGAAGCTCTCGTCTTTCGCGGCGGCGACCAGATCGGCCTGCGGCAAGGTCCCCAGCATCAGGACGGGGTTCTGGTACGACTTCTCCCAGAGGGAGGGGCTCAGTCGGATGAAGAGCTGCACCGCCTCCCAGTTCCATGAAAACCAGAGGTTCCGCGCGATCTCCTGGAGAGGCGCCAGTTCCTTGGGGATGTTCGGGCGGACGTGGAAGTGGCGAATCCGCATGGCGGCCTCCAGTGTGGTGTCAGGCGGTCTGAATCGATTTGAGATCGGTCAGGCCCAGAGCCCCCGTCATCGCTTCCTGCAACTTGTATTTCTGGATCTTCCCGCTGGCGGTCGAGGGGAATTCGTCCATGAAGAAGACGTACTTGGGGATCTTGTACCGCGCGATCTTTCCCTTGCAGTAATCGATGATCTCCTCTTTGGTCGCCTCCACCCCCGGGCGCAGGCGGATGCAGGCGGTCACTTCCTCCCCGTACTTCGCGCTCGGAACGCCGACGACCTGGACGTCGAGCACCTTCGAGTGCGTGTACAGGAACTCCTCGATCTCCCTCGGGTAGATGTTCTCCCCCCCGCGGATGATCATGTCCTTGGCCCTTCCGGTGATCTTGTAGTAGCCCAGATCGTTCCGCACGGCCAAGTCCCCCGTGTAGAGCCAGCCGTCCGCGTCGATCACCTGTCCCGTCGCCTCGGGCATCTTGTAGTACCCCTTCATCACGAGGTACCCTCGGGTCGCCAGCTCCCCCTGCGTCCCGGCCGGAAGCTCCTTCCGCGTCTCGGGGTCCACGATCCTGACTTCCGTCTCCGGCATCGGGCGGCCGACGGTGGTCACGCGCAGCTCGATCGGGTCGTCCACCCGGGTCATGGTGATCCCGGGAGAAGCCTCGGTAAGACCGTAGGTGATCGTTATTTCCTTGGCGTACATGCGGTCCATCACCGCCCGCATCACCTCGATGGGACACGGCGACCCGGCCATGATGCCGGTGCGCATCGAGGAAAGGTCGTATTCGGCGGGGGATTTCGCGAGTTCGTCCAGCTCGGCGATGAACATCGTCGGGACGCCGTGGAGCGCGGTGCACCGCTCCCTGGTGATCGCACCGAGGACGGCCGCGGGAGTGAAGGTCTCCACCGGCACCATCGTGGAACCGCGGGTGACGCACGCCAGGGTCCCGAGGACGCACCCGAAACAGTGGAAGAACGGGACGGGGATGCACATCCGGTCGAGGGGGGTAAGGTTCATGCAATCGGCGATGTTCGCCGCGTTGGCGACCAGGTTCCGGTGTCGGAGCATGGCCCCCTTGGGAAATCCCGTGGTCCCGGAGGTGTACATGATGACGATGACATCCTCCGGATCGCAGGACGCTTCCTCCCGTTCGAGTTCCGGAAGGGGGGTCTTCCCGGCCATCCCCTTCATTTCCTCCCAGTTCAACATCCAGGAGAACCGTTTCTCCCCGATGTGCACCACGGTCCGGAGATGCGGAAACTTTTCGGAGCGGAATCGTCCCCCCGTCGCGTCACGGACCTCGGGACAGATCTCGAACAACGTCCCCGGGTAGCTGATGTCCTTGAACCCGTCGGAGAGGACGAGCAACTTCACGTCGCTCTGCCGGAGAATGTACTCGAGTTCGAACGGCCGGTATTGGGTATTGATGGTGATCAGCACCGCGCCGATCCTCGCGGCGGCGAACTGCAGGATCACCCACTCCGGGCGGTTCGTCGCCCAAACGCCGACATGGTCCCCTTTCCGGACCCCCTGGGACATGAGACCCCGGGCCACGTTGCGGCACTCTTCCCGGAACTCGCGATACGACATCCGCAACCCCCGGTCCACGTAAACCAAGGCGTCGGTCTCCGGATGCCGCGAGGCCACCTCGTCGACCAGGCGCCCGATGGTTATATTCTTGAAGTCCATGCGACGTCTCCGTGCCGGAATACTCCCCGGAGTTGAAGTAAAACAAGACGTTATACTAATCGACCGCCGCCGAGGAGTCAAACGAGGGGGTGACGGCCCCGAACAGGACCCCCGGAATCGAGATTCCCCTAATTCTTTCCCCCCGAATTACCGAGAATACCAGTGGCATGGACCGTGACGCGATCATAGAGTCCTCCCCGCTGGCCATCGTCGCCTACGACCCGGAAGGGATTGTCACGTGCTGGAACCCCTCCGCCGAGAGGACCTTCGGATGGTCCGGCGAGGAGGCGGTCGGCATGCGGCTCCCCTACGTTCCGGCGGAAGAGCAGGCCGACTTCGAGGGATTGATGAGGAAGGCGCTCTGCGGGGAAGCGTTCACGGAACCGGAACTGCGCCGCCGGAAGGCGGACGGGTCCCCGATCGTGGTCACCTCCTCGATCGCCCCCTTGCGGCGCCCGGATGGAACGATCCAGGGGATCCTGGAGATTCTAACGGATGTGACCGACCGGAAGGCGTCCGAGGAGTCGCTGACGCTCCTGTCGACGGCGGTCGAGCAGGCGGACGACAGCATCGTCGTCACCGACACCGGGGGCGTCATCCGGTACGTCAACGCCTCCTTCGAGCGGATCTCGGGATTCCGGCGGGCGGAGGTCCTCGGGCAGACACCGAAGGTCCTGAAAGGGGACCGGCTCGACGGAACGTACCACCGGAAGCTCTGGGACGCCATCGGCCAAAGCGGGATATGGCGGGGAACGCTGATCAACCGGCGCAAGGACGGGACGTTGTTCGAGGAGGATGCGGTCATCTCCCCCGTGCGGGATCCTTCGGGGCGGATCGTGTCCTATATCGGGATCCAGAGGGACATCACCCCTTCCCGGGGGGCGGAGAACCACACGGCCCGGCCCGAGCCGCACGCGGCCGGACGCCCCGTCTCCGGACGGCTCCAATCGGAGAAGCTGCCCGGCGGCTCCGAGACGGTCCTCCTCGTGGAAGATGAAGACGTCGTCCGGCTGCCCGCCCGGGCGATCCTCCATGCCTGCGGTTACACCGTGCTCGAAGCCCGCCACGGAAGGGAAGCGCTGCTGCTGTCGGATGCGCACCACGGAATGATCCACCTGGTGCTGACCGACGTCGTGATGCCGAGGATGGACGGCCTGGAACTCGCGGGCCGCATTCAGACGGTCCGGCCCGAAACGAGGGTCCTCTTCATGTCGGGATACTCCGACGACGACATCGGCCGCATCGACGTCCCGGAGAACGGCATTGCGTTCCTCCGGAAACCGTTCACCGCGGAAGCCCTCTCCCTCAAGGTCCGCGAAGTCCTCGACGCTTCCTGACCCGGCCCTTCAGGAACCGCGGACCGAGACCCCGTAATCCCTGCCTTCCCAGCGGTTTGCGTCCTGCCAGTAAAACGTGAAGCGGATCGTGCCTTCCACACCCGGAGGGATGGGGATATCGGCATATCCGATTCCCAACGGGGCGGAAACGGAACGGGTGTCCACCGGCGTGAGCCATTCGTCCCGGGTCCAACGGAGGAGGAAGGAATCCCCCGCCAGGATGCGCAAGGTGCGTCCGCCGCGCACGGAAGCGACCTGGCGGTTGTGCTTCCAGATTTCCAGGGAGTTGCGGGCCTTCCCCCGCGGCAGGTAGCGTTCCGCGACTTCGGGGACGAGGTCGAACACGCGCCCGTCGCTCACCGACCGGAGGAGCTTGACGTACTCGGCGTGGGCCCACATCAGCGGTCTGGCCGAACCCGTGGGACGTCCAAGGAGCATGTGAACTTCCGGCCGGTCGGGTTCGTCCCAGACCTGTTCCGGCAACAGCCCGGTCGGGAAAGCAAACCGTTCCATCGCCCGGATGCACGGGCCGGGGTCCCGCCCGGCGGCCAGTTCGTAATGCCCCCTCTCGCCGGTGAGCAACGGCCAGGCGCGGCCCGTCCCGAAACCCTCATACGGCCCGCCGTCTTCCCTCTGGCCGTACCCGTCCCGGTTGTAACGCCGCCAGCAAGGCCCCCATGGCGTGTCCACCTTGAGGACGGCGTCCAGCACCCGCACGGAATCCGCAATGACCGGGTCGTTCGCCTTGCGGATCCCGTAACGGACCAGTTCCAGGAACCCCCCATCGACGATATCCTTCGCCGGAAACCGCCATGGAGTGCCCGGCGGCCGGTTGGCCATGACGAGGAATCCGCGGTCGGGATCCTCGGCGGGACGAGGGTCGCCGACATCCGCCGGAAGGATTCGGATGTAATGACGCGGCACGCCCGGCAGGAGCGTTCCTTCCGCGGTCACCGTCCATTCTTCCAAGTGGCTTTCCAGGAAGTCGGCGTATTCCTCGAGGAAGCCGCCGGTGGCATGATCTCCTCTCTCCCGCGCGAAGGATGCCGCGCAGACGAGCGCCGCGATGTTGGACGCGATCGTGGAAGGCGAATAGCCCGAAGCCTCCTCCCAACGTTCCTGTTGCGTCGCCGGACCATGGAGGACGAGATAGCGCGCCGCCTTCATCACCAACGGGTAAGGATCGAAGATTCCGAGATTTCCCTCGCGATGCAGCCGCCGCGCCAGAAGGACGGGAAAGGCCACTTCGTCGAGCTGGATGCCCCGCCAGTACGGTTTCCCGTCGATCCAGAAGTTCTGGGAGAATCCCCCGTCCTTGTGCTGGCTGACGGCCAGGTAGATCATCGCCCTCAAGGGCGACTCGGTGTTCCCCGCGGCCAGCAATCCCATGGCGGTGTTGACCAGGTCCCGCGTCCATACCAGGTGGTATCCCCCGCGGTCGTCGTCCCCCTTCGATTCCCCCCAGGGGATGGACAGGGAGGCGATGAAGGCGCCGGGAAACGTCTTGTCTTCGTGGGCCAGGAGGAGGCTGTAGCTTCCGTGGTACAGGTCGCCCTCGTCGCGGGAAACCCGCTCCAGGGGGAAGATCTGCCGGCATGTCCGGTTCCACTGGTCGGTGTACCGCTCCAGTTGCTTCCCGAACGGGATGGCGAGGGACTCCAGGAGCGTGGTCACGGCGTTGTGCAGGCCGTCGCCGAACGCCAGGCCGGTCGTGAACCCGCCGTCGCCGTCCGGCGCCAGCTCTCCCGTCAACGCCAGGTTCCCGTCGAGCGCCTCTTCGAAATTCCAATCCATCCGGAGGTTGTCCGCGAGGTCCGTCCACCCGTCGCTGCTCCCGACGTATCCGCAGGACAGCCGCGAAAACGGAACGGTGGCGGCGAGTGCCAGCCATACCCCGTCCTTGTGGGCCGTCAGGATCCGTCTTCCGGCGAATTCCAGGACGGAACCGTTGTTCCCCCATCCCCCGCCGCCGAGGTGGGGGGCGCACAGGGCGTAAAGGCGGATCTTTTTCAGGAAACCCGCTTCGCCTCCCAACCGCGTATGGACGAGGACGCAGGGCAGGTGCGGGTCGGAGATGATCTCCTTTTCGATGGAATATCGTCCTTCCGGGTCGGAGTTGGTGATCCGGTATCCCAGGACGTGATGCGAAATGCGTTCCGTCCGGGAGCGCAGGTGACGCTTTTCCTCGTGGAAAAAGGAGGCGCCGTCCGTGACGAGGTACTGGAGGTCCCGGATCTGGGGACGGTCCACCGTCGGGTAGTACACCTCCGTGACGATGCCGTTCCAAACCGTGAACCAGAGCCGGCTGGAACTGGCGTAGGCCGTTCCGACCCCGTCCTTGGAACCGTGGGTCCATCGGGGGGGGATCCCCGGCTTCCCGAAAGCGCCCCTGCGGGCGGGTCCTCTCTCCATGCCGTCACACCGTGGGATCGTGCCACGTGCCCGGCGCGGCGAGAGCATCGGCGGCGGGCGGCCCCCATGTTCCCGGTTCGTATCCGGAGACGGGCAGATCCGCTTTCAGCACCGGGTCCACGATTCGCCACGCCTCCTCCACGTAGTCCTCGCGGGAGAACCGGAACGGCTCCCCGTCCATGGCGTCGCCGAGGAGCTGCTCGTAGGCATCCGCTTCCGCCGAGCCGGCGTCATGGCTGAAAAGCAGCTCGATCTCCTCGCCCGCGAACTCCTCCCCCTGCCGCTTGACCGTCGCTCCGACGGCGATCGCCGCCTCCGGCCCCAGGCGGAAACGGAAGTGGTTCGCCGGCGGCACCGCGGCGTACACGGGAGGCGGCTGCCGCAGCGTGACGAACACCTCCGTGCACGTGACAGGCAGGCATTTCCCCGCCCGGATGATGAATGGGACCCCCTGCCATCGCCATGACTGGATCCGGAGGCGCACGGCGGCGAACGTCTCCACCCGCGAATGCGGCGAAACCCCGGTTTCCTCCCGGTACCCGCGAAACTGCCCGCGCACGACATGGGACGGGTCGAGCGGAAGGACGGCCTTCAGGACTTTCACCTTCTCGTCGCGAACGCTCTCGTTGCTTCCGCTGCGGACCGGCGGCTCCATCGCCACGTTCGCGAGCACCTGCAACAGGTGGTTTTGCACGACGTCGCGGACCGCCCCCACCTGTTCGTAAAACGCGCCGCGGCCCTGCACCCCGAAGCGCTCCGCCATGGTGATCTGCACGGACTCCACGAAGTTGCGGTTCCAGATGGGTTCGAGGAACGAGTTGGCGAAACGGAAAAAGACCAGGTTCTGCACCGCGTTCTTTCCCAGGTAATGGTCGATCCGGAAGATGGCGGATTCGTCGAAGGATGCGTGAAGGATGCGGTTCAGCTCGCGGGCGGAGGAGAGATCCCGTCCGAACGGTTTTTCCACGATCACGCGCGCCCCGTCGGCGGCGCCGGACCGTTCGAGCTGGCCCACGACCTCCCCGAAAAGGGCGGGCGGAATCGCGAGGTAATGGGTGGGCCGTCTCGACGCGCCCAGTTCGCGCCGCACCGCATCGAATGTCGCGGGGTCCGCGTAGTCGCCGTCGACGTACCGGAGGAGGCCCGAGAGCTTACCGAAGGCGTCCCGGTCGATCCCTCCGTGCCTGGCGAGACTGTCCGCCGCCCGGTCCCGGAACTGTTCGAGGCCCCATCCCGCCTTCGCGATCCCGATCACCGGCACGTCGAGGCGCCCGTGAAGGATCATCCGCTGCAGCGCGGGGAAGACCTTCTTGTAGGCAAGGTCGCCCGTCGCCCCGAAGAAGACCAGGGCGTCGGAGGAAGCGCCGCTCATTTTCTTTCCAGGTGGCCGCCGAAGGCGAAGCGCATGGCGGAAAGGACCTTGTCGGCGAAGTCCGCCTCGCCCCTGGAGGAAAAGCGCTGGTAGAGGGCGGCCGTGAGGACGGGCGCCGGAACCGCTTCGTCGATGGCCGCGCGGATGGTCCATCGCCCTTCCCCCGAGTCGGAGACGCGGCCCCCGAACTTCGCGAGGGAGGGGTCGTCGAGCAGGGCGGCCGCGGTCAGGTCCAGGAGCCAGGAAGAGATGACGCTTCCGCGGCGCCAGACCTCGGCGATATCGGCCAGATGGAAGTCGTACCGGTAGTTCTCCGGATCCCGCAGCGGCGTGGTCTCCGCGTCCTGTTCGCGCCCCAGTTTGCCGGCGCCCGCCTGCCGGAGGATGTTGAGCCCTTCGGCGTACGCGGCCATGACGCCGTATTCGATGCCGTTGTGCACCATCTTCACGAAGTGCCCCGCGCCGTTCGGGCCGCAGTGCAGGTACCCATGTTCCGCCGTGCCGGCCGCGATCTTCCTGCCGGGCGTGCGCGGCGCCGATTCCACGGGCGGAGCCAACGATTTGAAGACGGGATCGAGGCGCTTCACGATATCGGGTTCTCCCCCGATCATCAGGCAGTACCCCCGGTCCTTCCCCCACAGGCCGCCGCTGGTGCCGACGTCGACATAATGGATCCCCTTCGAGGAGAGCTCCTTCGCCCGCCGGATGTCGTCCACGTACCAGGAGTTCCCGCCGTCCACGAGGATGTCCCCCCGGCCGAGCCGGGGTGCGATGTCCGCGATGGTCCGGTCCACGACGGCCGCGGGGACCATCATCCAGACGACGCGGGGGGCCGCAAGTTCGCGCGCGAGGTCGTCGAGCGAGGGCTCCCCCGCCGCCCCTTCCTTCTCGAGCGCCCCCACGGCCTCCGGAGAGATGTCGTGCACGACGCAACGGTGCCCCGCTCGCATGAGCCTCCGAACCATGTTGGCGCCCATCCGGCCGAGCCCGATCATCCCGAGATCCATGGTTCCCCCCATCACGCGATGTCTGCCTGCTGAACTATCATGATATGGGATGCCGCATCCAGCGCAATCGATCCGGCTATTTCCTGGGGCATGCCTGGAAGACCGTGGAGGCATGGTCAACGGGAGTCGGCGTCTTCCTGGCGGCGATGCTGCTCCTGGTACTGAGGGGGAACTGGCTGAAGCGGTTCGACCGACGGGAATGACCGCAACGATGCACCCGATGTGACGCACATCGGCCGGAACCTTTCCGGCGGAACGACGGTTTTCGAATTTTCCTTCGCCAGGCCGGACAGGACTACCGCGAGTACGAACAGGGTCACCACGACATAGGTCCGGTCCCTTTGCAGGGCGAAAGCGGCCACGGAGAAGGCCACCCGGGCCAACGGGGTCGCGATCAACATCAGGAGCCCGAACTGGATCAACCCCAGGGGGTTCAGGGAAAAGGCTTCCCTCGCAATCCCGGTCACCACCCGAAGCTCCGGCGGTTCCCCGCGGAACACCGAATAATCGGGGATCGCGTCACCGCAGTTGCCGAGGTACATGACGCCTCCCGCCAAGACCATCCCCGCAGCCAGGAGAACCCCCCATCGCAGAAGGGTCCCGATCACCCGTTGGATGCGGTCATCGCTCCATTCGCGCATGCGCGTCACCCCCTCAAATCCTTCCCGTCAGCCCGTTATAGATGAGTTCCAACCCGAGCGTCAGGATGACCAGGCTGAAGACGAAGCGCAGGATCCTGGTATCGGTACGGGCCAGGATCCCGGCCCCCAGCGTGGAACCCGCGATGACCCCCAGCATGACCGGCATGGCAAGGAACGGGTCGATGTATCCTCGGCTCAAGTAGACCCCGGCGCTGGCGGCCGCCGTCACCCCGATCATGAAGGTGCTGGTGGTGGTTGAAACCTTGAACGGCATGCCCATGACCTGGTCCATCGCGAGCACCTTGACGGCCCCCGACCCGATCCCAAGCAGCCCGGAGAGCGCCCCGGCGACGAACATCAGGCTGAATCCTCCCGGGATGTTGCACACGCGGTACGGCCGCGGGCCGTCGGCCGTCGGGTAGTTCGAATCCATTTTCAGGCGGGCCGCCAGCGGATCGGGGGTTGCGCTTGCGGGGCGGTCCGGCCGAGGGCGGTTCGACAGGTAAGCCGAGTAGAGGAGAACGGCCCCAAAAACGACCGCGATCGCGGAAGGGGCCACCTTGGCCGCCAGGAACGCGCCGGTCACGGCCCCGACGGTGGTCGCGACCTCAAGGAACATTCCGATCCGG
Organism: Deltaproteobacteria bacterium; assembly: GCA_021802685.1. Classification (GTDB taxonomy): domain Bacteria; phylum Desulfobacterota; class Deferrimicrobia; order Deferrimicrobiales; family Deferrimicrobiaceae; genus UBA2219. The sequence continues at coordinate 9,560 of JAJZRM010000083.1, forward strand.
AAGTTCGTGTAC
>JAJZRM010000084.1 GCA_021802685.1 Deltaproteobacteria bacterium
GTTCGACGACATCAGGGCCGGCGCGGGGGGAGCCGGTGCCTCGAGAGGGCGGCTCCGGCGGCGAGGTACGCCGTTCCGCTCCTCGCCGTGATCCTTCTGGCCCTCTTCGTGCTGAGGCCGCTCGCGCAGTCCCTGTCCGTTCCAGGCGCGGGCGCGGGGAGGACCGCCCTCCGCGGTTCGATCTCCACCGCGGCCGGAGAGATCGACAAGCCGGCCGCGCCCCGGGAGCTTCCCGTTCGGGAAGAGGTGACGAACTGGGCCCGGAAAAATCCGCAGGACGCCGCGAACGTCATCAAGACCTGGATGCGATAAATGGCCAACGCGCTGACCGGTTACGAGAAATCGGCGATCCTGCTCAGCCTCGTCGGAGAGGAAACCGCGGCCGAGGTCCTGAAGAACCTCGACATGCATGAGGTCGGCAAGATCACGACCCAGATGAGCCGCCTCAAGACGATCCGGAAGGAGGCGCTCGACACGGTGCTGAAGGAGGTCACCGGGATCATATCCCGGGACGACATCCAGTTCGTCGCCGGCGACGAATACATCCGGAAGATCCTGTCGAAGGGGTTCGGCGAGGACAACGCGACCAAGGTCCTCGAGCGCGCCTTGAAGGACGCTCCCTTCGACTCGCTGCGCTGGGTGGATCCCTGGGCCCTCGCGAACATCCTGATGACGGAACACCCCCAGACCATCGCCTTCATCCTCTGTCTTCTCGAGCCGGTCCGCGCGGCGGAGGTGCTCGCGCTCTTCAACGAGGATCTCCGGGCCAACGTCGCGACGCGGATCGCCACCACCGAGCGGATCCCCGAGACCGCCATCGAAGAGATCCGGGACGTCTTCGACACCCAGGTCGAAATGGGGGTGAGCGCGGCCGGGATCAAGGTCGGCGGGATGAAGACGATAGCCGAGATCCTGAACCATACCGACCGGACGACGGAGGAAGCGCTCTTCCAGAAGCTCGAGGAACACGACAAGGAGCTCGCGGAGTCGATCCGGGCGCTCATGTTCGTGTTCGACGACCTCGTCGAACTCGACGACCGCTCCATCCAGATGGTCCTCAAGGAGGTGAGCACGGAGGAACTTTCCCTCGCGCTGAAGACCGCCTCCGACGGGTTGAAGGCCAAGATCTTCCGGAACATGTCCCAGCGTGCCGCGGAGATCCTCAAGGAGGAGATCGCCACGAAGGGGCCGGTCAAGGTATCGGACGTCGAAAAGACGCAGCTGAAGATCGTCGGCGTCGCCCGGAAGCTCGAACAGGAGGGGAAGATCGTGATCGGCGGCCGCGGCGGGGAGGAAGTCGTTGTATAAGGGGAAGCTCGTCGAGAGGGGGGCCGTTTCGAAATTCGACCTCCCCTCGTTCGAGGGGGCGGCGGGACCCCCGCGCGCCGGGAAACCGGAGGCGCACCGGCGCCGCCCGCCGGAGCGGACACCGGCCGACATCGAGCGGGAAGGGTACGCCAGGGGATTCGAGGCGGGGAAGAAGGCCGGGTCCGAACGCGTCGCGCGGGAAGCGGCGCCGCTCTTGTCGGGGCTGCGGGCGGCCGTCGACGAAGCGGGCGCGCTGCGGGAGCGGATCGTCCGGGAGGCCGAGCCCCAGGTCGTCGAACTCGCCGTGGCCGTCGCCCGGCGGATCCTGATCGGCGAGCTCTCCGAAAACCCCGGGCGGATCGCCGGCATCGTGAAGGAAGCCATCCGCAGGATCGAACGCGCCGGCCCGGTCACGGTCCGGGTGCACCCCGACCTCGCCCACCTGATCGCGGGGCTGCAGGCCGGGACGGCGGGCTTCCAGGCGGAGATCCTCCTGGACGTCGACCCGTCCGTGCCGCCCGCCGGCCCGATCGTCACGGGCGCGACGGAGGAAGTGCTCACCGACGTGGACGAGCAGATCCGCGTCATCGTGGAAGAGATGAGGAGCGAACGTGCCACTCGTTGACCTGTCTCCCGCCGTCCGCGCCGTCGAGCGATCCGAGCCGCTCCGGGTCTACGGCAGGATCGTCGAGATCACGGGATTGCTCATCAAGGCCACCGGCCTCGTGGTCCGCATCGGGGAGGCGTGCGAGATCTCCTCCGACGGGGGCGCGCCCGTCGAGGCGGAGGTCGTCGGGTTCCGGGACGGGAAGGCGCTCCTGATGGCGATCGGCGACCTTTCCCGGATCCAGCTGGGGAGCCGGGTCCACTCCGTCGGGAAGAAGGTGTTCGTCCGGGTCGGGCCCGGCCTGATCGGCAGGGTCATCGACGGGATGGGGAACCCGATCGACGGGAAAGGGCCGCTCCGGGGCGCCGAGCACCCGTTGTTCGGCGTATCCCCGGACCCCCTGAAGCGGCGCAGGATCACGGAGCCCATCGACCTGGGGATCCGGGCGATGAACGGGCTCCTCACCTGCGGAAAAGGGCAGCGGATCGGGATCATGGCGGGAGCCGGCGTCGGGAAGAGCGTTCTCCTCGGGATGATCGCGAAATACACCGATGCGTCCGTCAACGTCATCGCCCTCGTCGGCGAACGGGGGCGGGAAGTCCGCGAATTCATGGAACGGAACCTCGGCGAGGAGGGAATGCGGAAATCCGTCGTGGTGGTGTCCACCTCCGAACAGCCGGCGCTCATGAAGCTGCGCGCCGCGTTCACGGCCACGGCCATCGCCGAGCATTTCCGGGACCGCGGCGACGACGTCCTCCTGTTCATGGACTCCCTGACGCGCGTGGCGATGGCGCAGCGCGAGATCGGGCTCGCCCTGGGCGAGCCGCCGACGACCAAGGGGTACACGCCCTCCCTGTCCGGCCTCCTTTCCAAGCTCCTCGAACGGGCGGGAACGAAGGACGGGAACGGGAGCATCACGGGCCTCTACACGGTCCTCGTCGAGGGGGACGATCTCTCCGATCCCGTCGCGGACGCCTCGATGGCCATCCTGGACGGCCACATCGTCCTGTCCCGGGATCTGGCGATGGAAAACCAGTATCCCGCCATCGACGTCCTCCGGTCCATCAGCCGGGTGATGCCCGACATCATCGAACCGGCCCACAAGGAGGCGGCGGGCCGCTTCGGTGAAATCCTGGCGACGTACCGGAAGCACGAGGACATGATCACCATCGGCGCCTACAAGGAAGGGTCCAATCCCAAGGTGGACCGGGCGATCCGGATGATCGACGGATTGAAAGGGTACCTGCGGCAGGGGATGGACGAACGCCTGGAATTCCGGGACAGCGTCGCCCAGCTCCATCAACTATTCGAAGAGGTCCGCGATGAACCGGCTCGGAACCATCGATAAAGTCCTGCACCTCAAGGAGCGGCGGCGAGAGGAGATCGAACTCGAGGTCCGCAACCTCCGCGACACGGTCGCGGTGCAGGAGATGCGGCTCGGCTCGCTCGAGGGAGCGTACATGGACACCATCCAGGCATTCCACCGGAAGCAGAGCGACGGATCGCTCGCCCCCCAGGAAATGGGGGTCTACTACAGCTACCTCTACCACCTCCAGAAGGAGATGGACGCGCGGAAGGCCGAGATCGCCCGCTCCCTCGCCGCGCTCGATGCGAAACACGGGGCTCTCGTGGAGGCGCACAAGGAAACCCGGGTCGTCGAGTCCCTGAAGGACCGGCGGACGCGGGAACACGCGAAAGAGGAACGGCGGCAGGCGCGAAAGGAGATGGACTCCATCTCCATCGCGTCGAGGGAAAACCGGTGAAGGCGCATCGCGCCGCCGCCGTCATCCTCCCGGCGCTCCTGTATCTCGCCCCGGCCGCGTTCGCGTCCTCCCCCGCCGCGCCGCCCCGGGAAGCCCCGGCGCCGTCGCGCGCCGACAAGGCGTCGGACCTCGCCGAAAGGGAGAGGGCGATCAAGGCGGAGGAAGAACGGCTCCTCGCCCTGCGGAAGGAAGTCGACGAGAAGATCGCGAAATACGAAAAGCTGCTCGGACAGGCGGAGACGAAGGAAAAGAAGCGGCAGGACGAGGAAGAGGCGAAGATCGACCGGCTCGTGAAGCTCTTCGAGGGGATGGCGCCGGAGGCGGCCGCCTCCCGGCTCGCCGCGCTCGACGACGGCATGGCCGCCGCCATCCTCGCGCGGATGAAGGGACGCAAGGCGAGCCAGGCGCTGTCGGCCATGGATCCGAAGCGCACGGCCGTCCTCCTGCGAAAGATGTCCGGCGGGGTGAAAAATTTTCCCCCGGAGTGAATATTTTCCCCCCGCGGGTCCCTCCTTCATCGATTTCCAGCGTGAAGATCCTTTAAAAACCAAGAGATGTTGCGGATGGCACGATCATTGATATGTATCCGGCCATGGATACCTTCCTTCTCCCTTCCGCTCCCTCCGCCGGTCCGGCGGTTTTCGCCGGCGGGCAGGGAAGTCCGGCCCCTTCCCAAGACGCCGCGTCAACCCTCCAGGTCCGGTTCGAGGAGGTCCTCGCATGCCTGTGCTCCGCCTGCGGGAGCCTTCCACCGGCCCTCCCCCCGGAGACGACCGTCCCCGGGAAAGACGGCGGGAGCGAGGAGCGCGGTGAACCCGCGCTCCCGGAAACGGTTGACGCTTCCGTCCTTCTCTCCGGCGTGGCGGCCGGGATGGCCGTGGAGGCCGCACCGACCGCGGGCGAGCCGGTGGCTCCGGCGGACGGCGGTCCCGTCCTCCTTTCCACCTCAGTCGGGAGCGGCGGAGTTACCGCGGAGGCGCCCGAACCGGTGATGCCACCTGTCGCCGCGGAAGCGCCCGGCGCCGCGGCGGGCGGTGCGGCCGGCGCGTTCCCGGCGCCTCGGAAGGCGGACGCATCGACGGAAGGGAACGGGGGATCCGCCTCCGCGGCGGTTCCCGGCGGCGCGGCCGACCCGTTCGATGGCACGCAGCGGGTTTCCGGGGCGGCGGACCGGTTCCCCACGGGCGGTGAGGCCCTCCCGGATGCCGCATCTTCCGCCTCCACCGCCGCGACGGCCGGACCGCGGGCCGCGGTAACCGCCGAGGTTCCGTCCGCCGCCCCTTCGAAGGACGCCCATGGCCGTATCGTCCAGGTGTCCTCCGCGCGGACCGACGACGCGCCGCCGGCCGCCTCCTCTTCCGCCGGGAAGCCGGCCCCCGCATCGGGGGAAGATCCCTCCGGAACCGCGGTGAACCTGACCGCCGCGCCGGAAACGGCCGCCGCCGGGGCGCCGCAGAAGAAGAGGGGCGAGGCGTCCATCCGGAACGGGGAGCGGGTGGAGCCGCCCGCGCCGGCGTCCGTCCCCGTGGATCGCGTCGCGGCGGACAAGGCGTCCGCGCCCAGGGCTCCCGCCCCCGCGCCGGCCGCGCCCCACGAAGCGAAGCAGCTCCTGGCCGGGGAGAACGCCTTCGTCCTCACCCGGAAGAGCGACACGTCCGTCGAGGTCACCCTTTCGCCGCCCGGCGTCGGGAAGCTCGAGATGGAGATCGTCCTGGAGAAGGGCGTCGTGAACGCGAACATCACCGCCGCGGACCCGGCGGGACGGGAAGCGATCGAACGGAGCCTCCCCCAAATCATTGAAGCGCTTGCCCGCGACGGGATGGCCGTCGGGGGGTTCACGGTGTCGCTGAAGGAGAGAAGGGAGCAGGCCGGGAACGCGCAAGGCGGCAGGCCGCCGCGCGATCCCATGGACCGCCCCCCCGTTTCCTCGATCGTTCCGACCGCCGCAACGCCGGCGGGGCTCGTCGACCTCTTCGTATGAGAAAGGAGCAGCCATGAGCGTTTCCGCGTTGAGCGGCGCGTCCGGCGCATCGAGCGCCTCCCAGACCGCAACGGCGAACAGCGTCGGCAAGGACGAGTTCCTGTTGCTCTTCGTCACGCAGCTGCAGTACCAGGACCCGATGAACCCGATGGACAGCACGGAATTCACCTCCCAGCTCGCCCAGTTCAGCTCCCTCGAGCAGCTGACGAGCATCAACGAGGGGATCACGACCCTGGCCGCTTCCCAGAACTCCCTCCAGAACGCCTATCTCACCAGCATCATCGGGAAACAGGTCGGGTACGAGGGGAAGGCCGCGGAAGACGGCACGACAACGATGGTGTACGGAACGGTGACCGGCGTTTCCTTCGATTCGGACGCGACCTATTTCGTCGTCGACGGGGGCACGAAGGTCGCGCTGGGCGATGTCAAAGAGATCAAATAACCGTCAAACCCAAGGAGGGAAGAAAATGCTCACGTCGCTTTTCACGGCCATCAGCGGAATGGACGCCAGCGGGACCCAGCTCTCCGTCATCGGCGACAACATCGCGAACATGAACACGGTGGGGTTCAAGAAGAGCAAGGTCGCCTTCGGCGACGTGCTGAGCGCGTCGATCACGAACGTCGCGGGCTCCGCGCAGGTGGGCCGCGGCGTCTTCGTGCAGGAGGTCTCCCCCCTCTTCACGCAGGGAGCGTTCGAGACCTCCGAGAACGCCCTCGACATGGCGATCGACGGGGACGGTTTCTTCATCGTCAACGAAGACGGCGCGAACTACTACACGCGCGCCGGGGGCTTTTCCATCGACCAGGAGGGCTACATCGTGAACGCGGACAACCTGCGGCTCCAGGGGTACCTGGCCGACGCGTCGGGAAGCCTCACCGGCACGACCGGCGACCTTCAGCTGATCGCCACGCAGAGCCCCGCGCGGATGACGGCCGGAGCGACGGTGGCGGTGAACCTCGACGCCACCTCCGCGGCGCAGACGGCGGCGTTCACCCTCGACGGGGACGGCAACGGGGTTCCGGACGACGCGCTGAACTACAACTCGTCCACGACGGTCACGATGTACGACTCGCAGGGCGGAGGCCACCAGGTCACCCTGTACTACGCCAAGACCGCGGACAACACGTGGGACGTCCATTACGTCTACGAGGACCCGGCGAACCCCGGGGAGCTGATCGAAGCGGCGGGCGGCGGCCAGGTCCTGACCTTCGACACGGCCGGGAGCCTGGTATCCGCCACGGGCGCCTCTCCCGTCTTCACCTTCGGCGGCGGGGTGACGGGGAACCAGGCCATCGCCTTCGACCACGCGGGAACGATGCAGTATTCGTCGGAGTTCGCCGTGTTGAGCCTGGACCAGGACGGCTACTCGTCGGGGGCGTTGAAGAACCTCATCATCGCGGAAAACGGGGAGATGACGGGCGTCTTCACGAACGGGCAGACGCGCCTGATCGGCCAGGTCGCGCTGGCGAAGTTCATCGCCCCCACCGAGCTCGTGAAACTCGGGAGGAACCTCTACGGGGAATCGAATTCGTCCGGCCAGCCGATCATCAGCGCCGCCGGCACCTCGGGGCTGGGGAATATCGCCTCGAACACCCTGGAACTCAGCAACGTCGACCTCGCCCAGGAGTTCGTCCGGATGATTTCGGCCCAGAGGGGTTTCCAGGCGAATTCGCGGATCATCACCACCACGGATGAACTGATGGCGGAAGTCGTCAACCTCAAGAGGTAAGGGGATGGTCAACCGTTTGACATCGGTCGAATCGCAAAAGGGGGCCTATATCGTAACCATTTGAAATAAATTGAAAATCTTAGGTGTAGGGCCGTCGGCATGAAAGATGCTGAACGACATGCGGACGGCCCGTAACTTCGGAAGCGGAGGGTTTGGGATGGCACGGGGAGAGCACAGGGTCGCCCGGGCGGCGTTGATGCAGCGGATCGCGGAATGCCTCGCGGAGGCGGGAAACGCCGAGGCGGGCCTCGCACGCGCCGTTCCCCTCCTGTCCCGGTTCCTCAAGGCAGACCTCGGGGTGTTCCTCGTCCGGAAGAACGCCGGGTGGATGATCGCAGCCCACGGCGCGGACGAGGCGTTCTGCCGAACCCTCCCGCGCGCGCCGCGCATCGCCGCCCGGACCGGGCCCGTCGCGCTGTCCGCCGTCCACGGCGGAACCCCTTCCGGAGGCGGGAATGGGGCCGGCCCGCCCGACGCCGTGGTCATTCCCGTGCGGGTCGGGCGCCGGCGCCTCGGGTACGGTGTTTTCCGGACCGGCGCGGACAACCTCCCCTCCAGGGAGACGCTCCTCCTTCTCGACGTCGTCGGCGCCCATGTGGCCGCGTTCTGCGAAACCGTCTCCCGAAACGAGCGGGCGAAAACCGACCTGGACCACCTTGCCTGTTCGAACAGGGACCTCGCGTGGCTTCTGCGCTTCGGCGAAGCGCTCCACGCGCTCAACGATCCGGACACGATGTTCAAGTGGCTGTGCCGGGAACTCGGGGAGACGGCTCCCGTCCTGGGGGTCGAACTCCTCTCCCTTTCCGAAGGCCCCTTCGTACGCATCGGGACCGATCTGGCGACCCGGGTTTCGGCGAAAAGAGACGGCATCGCCATCGTGAAGGAGTGGTCGGAGGCCCTTGCCTCCCGGTACCGGATCCTCGTCCCGGAGGGGGAGTTCCGGCTCAAAAGGTTTCCCTGCCTCCCCGTGGCGGAACACGGCCACCCGTGCGGGAACACGCCGGGCGTGCGGAGGGTCGAGACGCCGCTGAACCACGCCGGCCGGATTTTGGGCGTACTCGCCGCGTACCTTCCGGCCGGGCCGGGAGAGGACCGCCGGATCGACCGGCTGATCGAATCGGCGGCCGGACAGGTGGGGCTGTTCCTCCACAAGCATGCCGACGGAGAAAAGATCCGGTTCCTCGCCAACCATGACGCGTTGACGGGCCTGCTCAACCATTGGTCCTTCCAGAACATCTTCGAGCGCGAATTCGAGCGTCACCGCCGGCACGACCGGAACCTGTCCCTCCTGTTCGTCGACATCGACCACTTCAAGCGGATCAACGACGAATACGGCCACCAGGCCGGCGACCGGGTTCTGCGCGAGATCGCCCGGATCCTCACGGCGAACCTGCGAAAGATCGATTACGTCTTCCGGTACGGAGGCGACGAGTTCGTCGTCCTGATGACGGAGACGGATTCCCAGCGGGCGTCCATGCTGGCGCACCGCATCCGCGGAGCGGTCAAGCGGGAAGCCGGCGGGATCGCCCCGTCCCGGTTGCCTGTTTCGATCAGCATCGGGATCGCGGATTGCGGCGACCTTACGCAGGCCGAGCGCGAAGAACTCCTGTTCCGGGCGGACGTGGCGCTTTACCAGGCCAAGAACGGCGGTCGGGACCGGATTCGCGTGGCGGACCGTCCGCTCGACTGTGCGCTCCGGGTCAATTAATACGCCGTCCCGCGGATCAAAAACCCGCCCGCAAGTCATTTCTTTGACCGGAACGCCGGTTCTCCCCCTCCCCCTTTTCCTGATATTCCATGAAAATCCGGTAGTTGCCGGATGGCACGTTCCTTGATTGTAGGGTAGGCAGGACGGAGGTGCCGCGACATGGCCGATGAAAAGGTAG
>JAJZRM010000085.1 GCA_021802685.1 Deltaproteobacteria bacterium
TGGCGGGACAATTGAACGATTCCACGAGCTGGTTCCGGATCTGATCCTTTACCGGGGCCTCGGGCCTCCCCCCGTGGGAGGCCCGAGGCGGGTGAGCAGATGAGCGAGGCGGGGGGGCGGGAGATTCGGGAATTCGTGAACGGGATCTACCGGTCCCGCACGATCCCCTCGTTGCTCGGCAAGGTCCTCGCCCTCATCCGCGATGAAAATTCCTCCCCGCAGGACCTCTTCCGCCTCATCTCCCACGACCAGGTGCTTGCGGAGCGCGTGATCCGTGTCGCGAACTCGGCGATTTTCGGCCACTCCGGGAAGGTGCGGGGCCTCCAGCACGCGGTGATGTTCCTCGGGTACGAGCGGATCCGGTCGATCGCGCTGGGAATGGGCGTGATGGAGGTCTTCCCCGGGCGGAATTCCCTCGATATCCAGAACCTGTGGATCCACGGCTACGAGGTCGCCTACATCTCCGCCGTCGTCTCCGACACGATCTGCATGGCCACTCCCGACGAAAGCTTCCTGTCCGGCCTCCTCCACGACATCGGGCGGGTCATCTTTTTCGAAAAGGACCGGGAGCGGTACTACCGGATCGGGACGGATGACGACATGCTGGAGCAGGAGATCGCGCTGTTCGGGTGCACCCACGCGGAAGCGGGAGGCTGGTACGCCGAAAACGTGGGAATCCCGGAGGAGATCGTGCATGCGATCCGGTACCACCACCGGCCTTCGGCGGCGAAGGGGAACCGGCTCAGCGTTTCCATCGTTTCCATCGCGGAGGGATTCTCCCGCACCCTCCGCCCGCGGATCGTCGACGACGGCATCTGGACGCCGGAACACGACGCCATCCTGCTCGAACTCGCCATCGGCGAGGATACCAAGCACGCGATCCGGCAAAAGCTCAGCGGGCTCGAATATGATATAAAGGCATTCTTCCCGTGAGGGGCGGACGATGGCGATCGAGGAGCTGAAATGCATCTTCCGGCCGGTTGCCATCCGCCGGGAGAAGGACGCCGACTCCTCCCGCCGCGGCAGGAAAGGGCCGCCTCCGCCGGAAGAAAAGGAAGAAAAACCGGACCCGGAAAAAGGGAAGGTGGATATCCGGGTATAGGACAATGATGCCGATGTGGAAAGGCATGTTTCAGAAAAAGGGCGCCCCTGCGGCCGATCCGGCCCGCGAACGCCTCACCCTCGAGCTCGCCGAGATCGAGGAGATCGCCGGGAAGCTCTTCCGGAGGATGGAGGAGCGGATCGAGGCGCTGAAAACCCTCGAGGCCCGGCTCGACGAGAAGGCGCGGCGGGTCGAATCGCTCGTGGCGAAGGCGGCGAGCATCGGAGCCGTCAACGGCGACGCGGTCGAGACGCGGCGCCGGGGGGTCATCGCCTTGGCGCAGAAAGGTCTGAAAGTCGACGAGATCGCCGAGATTTTTGACATGACCAAGGGCGAAGTGGAACTCGTCCTGAACCTCCGCCGCTCCTAAGCCTCTTCCGCAACCGGCAAAAATTGCCCCCGGGGAAAAGTTTTCCCCTTGAAGGTCGAGCCTTCCGTCCCTTTTCCCGCCGGATCCGTCCCGATGGCGCTGTTTCCGCAGGCCTTGCGGGGTTGGCATCAAGATTGCTGTTCCTTTGGCCATGTACAAAGGGATCTACATCGCCCTGTCCGGGTCGGTCCTGAAACAGGGTCAGCTCGACGTCCTGTCGAACAACATCGCCAACGCGAACACCGTGGGGTTCAAGAAGGAGCGTTCGTCGTTCCGGGAATTCCTCGTCTCCGGGATCAGCGGCGCCCCGGAAAGCGACGACGGGCGGGCGATGACCGACCTGTCCGAGGTCAAGACCGACTTCGGGGCGGGGAACCAGTTCGCGACCGGCAATTCCCTCGACGTCGCCATCGACGGCAAGGGGTTCCTCAGCCTCGAGGGCGGCCGCTACACGCGGAAAGGCGACCTGCGGGTGGGCAAGGACGGGTTCCTCGTCACCCAGGCGGGCCGGCGGGTCCTGGGCTCCGACGGCCCGATCCAGCTGCCCCCCGGCAAGGCGGATATCCTTCCGACGGGCGAAGTCCGGGTCGACGGGACGACGATCGGCACTCTCCGGGTCGTCGATTTCGAGGACTCCGGCGCCCTGGCGGAACTTTCGGACGGGGAGTACGCGACGGCCCAACCTCCGGTCCCGTCGGCCGCGGCGGTGGCCCCGGGGCATCTCGAGGCGTCCAACGTCGAAGTGGTGAAGGAGATGGTCCAGATGATCTCGACGCTCAGGGAGTTCGAGATGTACCAGAAGGCGATCAAGGCGTTCGACGACGCGGCGGCCCGGGTCAACGGCGAAATGGCGAAGGTATAGGCGAAAACGAAGAGACGATATAACGGGAGGCGGGCATGATCCGGTCACTGTACACGGCGGCGACGGGGATGGAAGCGCAGCGGCTGAACATCGACGTGGTGGCGAACAACCTCGCCAACGTGAACACCACCGGGTTCAAGCGCGCCCGGGCCGATTTCCAGGACCTTCTCTACCAGGACGTGAAGGAGCCGGGGGCGGAATCGGCCGAAGGTTTGCAGATCCCCTCGGGGATCCAGGTGGGTCTCGGCGTCCGGACCGTGGCCGTCCAGAAGATCTTCGAGCAGGGCGATTTCGTGAGCACCGGGAACCAACTCGACCTCGTGATCGAGGGCGACGGTTTCTTCCAGGTTCCGAAGCCGGACGGCGAAATGGCGTACACGCGCGCCGGAGCCTTCAAGCTCGACAGCGAGGGGCGGGTCGTTACCTCCGACGGCTACCCCGTCGAACCCGCCCTGACGATTCCGACCAACACGACCAGCATCACCGTCGGGACGGACGGAAAGGTCACCGTCACGCAGGCGGGGAGCAACACGCCCAGCGAAGTCGGCCGCATCACCCTCGCGCGGTTCTCGAACCCGGCAGGGCTCAAATCGATCGGGCGGAACCTGTTCACGGCGACCGACTCCTCGGGCGAGGCGATCACGGGGAACCCCGGCGCCGACGGGATGGGCACGGTCGCACAGGGGTTCCTCGAGAACAGCAACGTGAACGTCGTCGAGGAGATGGTCAACATGATCGTGAGCCAGAGGGCCTACGAGATCAATTCGAAGGCGGTCACGGCCTCCGACGAAATGCTCCAGGTCATCAACAACCTGATCCGATGATGCGCGCGCGCGGCATACGGCGGGCGGCGCGGAACGGTTTCCTCCTCCTCGCCCTCGCGGCGGCGGTTCTCGTTCCCGCCTCCGCGTTCGCGGCCGGCCCGAAGGCGGCGGAGATCCTGCGGTCCCATGTTCTCGAACAAAGGCCCTGGGCGGACGTCGAACTGCGCAACCTCTCCCTGGACAAGGAACCGCCCGCCGGGATTCCGAGCCGGATCGTCGTCCGGAACGGGCTTCCGGGACGGACCGTCTTCGCGATGGAATACGCCGGCGGCACGGTCGTGACCGCGACGGCCAACGTCGTCGCGTTCGAGGAGATCGTCGTCACGGCGCGGCCCCTGGGGAGGAACCGCCCCCTCGCGGAGGACGACGTGTGCCTGGCCCGGAGGGAACTGGGGAGGATCCCCCCCGGCGCATTGCGGGATCCGAAGGCGGTCCTCGGAAAAACGTTGACCCGGGCGGTCGGCGCGAACCTTCCGGTGCTGCCCCGGTACCTTGCCGGCTCCACGCTTGTTCCGCGGGGCCGGAAAGTGACGCTCGTCGCGGAAAGCGGGGGGATGCGGATCGCCACCCACGGGGAGACGCGCGAGAACGCCTTCGTCGACGCCGCCGTGAAAGCGGTCAACCTCGCATCAAAGAGGACGGTCACGGGGATCCTGGTCGATGAAAACACGGTCCATGTCGGTTTTTAAGGTCGTTTTCGCCGCGCTCTGCGCGGGAATGATGACGGCTGCGTGCGCGACGGCTCCGAAGCTTCCGCCGCCGCCGCCGAAGTACGTCCACCAGGAGAGGGCGGCGGAGGCGAGGACGGCCAACTCCCTCTGGAGCGAGGGGGGAGGGCTGGTGGAGGACTTCCGGGCGAGGAGGGTCAACGACCTGCTCACCATCAACGTTTTGGAGAGCATCTCCGGCTCCGGAGCCGCCGACACGGCCGCGGCGCGCACGTCCTCCATGGACGCGAGCGTCTCCGGTTTCTTCGGCGCCCCGTTGAACCTGGGGCTGCCGAACCTGTACGGGAAAGGGAACACCTTCTCTCCCTCGGTGAGCGGTTCGATGGAGAACGATTTCAAGGGAACCGGGTCGACGAACCGGACGGGCAGCATCGTCGGCACGATCACGGCCCGCGTCGTGGAGGTGATGCCGAACGGCACCCTCTCGGTCGAGTCGCGCAAGGACATCACGATCAACAACGAGAAGCAGGTCCTGGTCCTCAAGGGCTCGGTCCGGCCCGAGGACATCTCCGTGACGAACACGGTGTTGAGCAACAAGGTGGCCGACGCCGAGATCTTCCTGGTGGGGGACGGCGTCCTCCAGGACAAACAGAAGCAGGGTTGGCTCGTGCGAATACTCGACGGCGTATGGCCGTTCTAGGCCGCGCCGGGATGGGTGGGACGATGACGACGGACCGCAGGAACCCCTCGCGGGACCCCGCCGCGAAAAGATCGGCGGCCGCCCTCCTGTTCGGCCTGGCGGCCGTCCTGCTTTTCGGGTACGCGGCGCCGTCCCGGGCGGAGCGGATCAAGGACCTCGCCGCCTTCGAGGGGGTGAGGGAAAATCCGCTGATCGGCTACGGACTCGTCGTCGGCCTCAACGGCGCGGGCGACAAAAAGGGACCGGTCACCCAGAGCACGATCAACATGCTGCAGCGCATGGGCCTGAGCATCAACTCGAGCGACATCAAGTCCAAGAACGCGGCCGCGGTGATGGTCACGGCGACGCTGCCGCCCTTCCCGAAGCCGGGCACCCGGATCGACGTCACGGTGTCGGCCATGGGCGACGCCAAGACCCTTCAGGGAGGAACGCTCCTGATGACCCCCATGAAGGGGGTCGACGGCAAGGTCTACGCGATCGCGCAGGGACCCGTATCCGTCGGGGGATTCGTGGGCGGCGGAGGAGGGTCCAAGGTCGTCAAGAACCATCCCACCGTCGGGAACGTCCCGGGCGGGGCGATCGTCGAAAAGGACCTCCCGTTCACGCTCGGAAAGGGAGACCATCTCCGGCTCTTCCTCCACCGGCAGGACTTCACGAACGCGTCCCGGATCGCGGCGAGGATCAACGAGGAGTTCGAGGGCGGCCCGGCGGCGGCCGTCGATTCCGCCACCGTCCGGATCGCGGTGCCGGATGCGTACCGGGTCCGCCTCCCCGAGCTGATCACCGTCGTGGAGGCGCTCCAGGTGCCGATCGACCTGCCGGCGCGCGTGACGGTCAACGAGAGGACGGGAACCGTCATCATCGGGGAAAACGTCCGGATCTCGCCCGTCGCCATCGCGCACGGGAACCTGACGATCGAGATCAAGACGGAGCTGCAGGTATCGCAACCTCGTCCGTTCGCGCCCGGGAAGGCGGAAACCGTCGTGGTCCCGCAGAAGCAGGTGACGGCGAACGAACCGAAGGCGGCGCTCGTCGATGTTTCCGGGGCGTCCCTGGGAGAGATCGTCCGCGGGCTCAACGCGCTCGGGGTCACCCCGCGCGACCTGATCGCCATCCTCCAGGCGCTTCGATCCTCCGGCGCCTTGCGGGCCGAACTGGAGATCCTGTAGATGACGGTCGCCCCCGCCGCCGCATCCCAGGTTCCCGGCGGCATCGAGTCGCTTCGGGGCCGGAAGGATCCCGAGGCCGTTCGGGCGGTGGCGCGGGAGATGGAGTCGTTGTTCGCCTACGAAATGATCAAGGCGATGCGGGCGACGGCGGGAACGTCGG
This sequence comes from Deltaproteobacteria bacterium, assembly GCA_021802685.1. Lineage (GTDB taxonomy): Bacteria > Desulfobacterota > Deferrimicrobia > Deferrimicrobiales > Deferrimicrobiaceae > UBA2219. The sequence goes on from JAJZRM010000085.1 coordinate 5,856, forward strand.
CGACGGGAGATGGGTTCGGCGGCGACGTGTACGGGAGCCTGTTCGACATGGAACTCGCGAAAGTGATCGCGGCCAAAGGACTCGGCTTGCAGGACATTCTCCTCAAGGGGCTGGGCGGCGCGGTAAGTTCAAAAAAAATCGAGTCGGATCAAGGGATTTCCGGAACCGCCGCCGCGCCTCCGTCCGCCGCGCCTCCGTCCGCCGCTCCGCCGGCCGGCGCGTCCCCGGCCTCCGGAGAGGCGCCGGCATTCACCGTCCCTCCGTACGTTGCGCCGCTGTCCGCCGCGTCGCCGGTCGTTCCCCCGGCGGTATCCGGCCCGCACACCCACGAACCCACGGAGGAGAACGCCGGTCCGGCGGTCGCCTCCCCGGCGGTTGCCTCCCCGCCGGTCGCCGCGCCGCAGGGCGGCGGTTCGGCCGCCGCCCCCTCCGCGGAAGCCGTTTATCCCATCCGGGAGGGGGGCAGGGTCAGCTCCGGCTTCGGAGTCCGGAAGGACCCGTTCACCGGAAAGGGGAGGTTCCACCACGGCGTCGACATCGCCGCGGCGGAAGGAACGGCGATCCATCCCGTGAAGGGAGGGGAGGTGACGTTCAGCGGCTACCAGAAAGGGTACGGGAACGTCGTCGTCGTCGATCACGGGGGCGGATTCGTCACGAAATACGCCCATAATCGGGCCAATCGGGTCGCGGTGGGCGACCGGGTCGATCCGGATACGGTGATCGCCGAGGTGGGTAGCACGGGGCGCTCGACCGGTCCCCACCTGCATTTCGAGGTCTCCTACGGAGGAGAGAAGGTCCATCCCGAGACGGTTTTCGCAGGGGGTGCTAAAGGATACGGATGAACATCCGATAAGTACTCCTAAAGGACCGAACCACGGGGGGCATTTATGAAAATCCATGGCGGCAATCCTCCGGAGAACGCGGATGTCATCCGGCTGCAGAAGGCGGGGAAAAACGGGCATGTGGAGCCGCCGGACCAGGCCGCCGTCGCAGACAAGGTGAACCTGTCGGGAAAGGCCAAGGAAATCGCGGACGTCGTCGGGGCAGTCCGGACGCTGCCGGAGATCCGGGCGGACAAGGTGGCGGAAATCAAGGAACGGATCGACACCGGGAAGTACGTGGCGGAACCCGCGAAGATCGCGAAGAGGATGATCGACGAGATCGTATGAAACCTTTGGTTTCCATAAAGAAGATCCTCCTGGAGCAGGAAAAGTGCTGCAACGCGCTCGTCGCCCTCCTCCAGAGGGAAAGGACCCACCTGGTCGATTTCGACGTGTCCGCGGTCGAGGCGCTCGCGAAGGAAAAAGACATCCTCCTGCTCCGCTTGCGGCTCCTCGAGGAGGAACGACAGCGCCTGACCGCCGCGCTCGCCGCGGAATGGCCGGCGCTTCGGGAAGGGGAGGTCACCCTTCGGGCCATCGCCGAGCGGACGGGCGACGCCGAGCTCTCCGGGATCCGCCTCAAGCTCCTCTCGCTCGTTCAGAGCATCGAGGACCTGAACGGGTTCAACAGGCACCTCATCGACCGCTCCCTTCAAAGCGTCCGGACCGCCGCCGGCTTCATCCATTCCTTCGGGGGGAATCGGCCGGCGCCCGCGGCAAACGGCACGCTCCTGTCGCGGGAGACGTGAAATGTCTCTTCTGAACCTTCTGAACATCGGCAAGTCCGCGATCTTCGCGAGCCAGGCCGCTCTCAACGTTACGGGCCACAACATCGCAAACGTCAACACCCCCGGATATACCCGCCAGGAGGTGATCCTGGAGATCGCGACCCCGGGGGCGTCCGCGGGCGGGTACCTGGGAAGGGGCGTGACGGTTTCGACCGTCGAGCGCCGGTACGACCGGTTCGTCGAGGGGCAGCTCCTGGGGCAGGAACAGAACCTCGGCAAGTCGACGGCGATGTACGAGGTGTTGGGGCGGGTCGAGCAGGTGTTCAACGACGCGTCGGGCGTGGGGCTTTCGGAAGACCTCGATGCGTTCCTCAACTCCTGGCAGGCTCTCGCCGCGGATGCCGGCGACACGGCCCAGCGGACGGTCCTGCTCTCGAACGCCAATTCGCTGGTTTCCACCGCGAAGCAGATGGAGACGAGCCTCCTGGAAACGATCGGCGAGGTCAACAAGGAAATCGGCGACATCGCGGGAAAGATCAACGGCCTCGCGACGGACATCGCGCGCCTCAACGAGCGGATCGTCGAGATCGAGGCGGGGGACTCCACCGCGACGGCGAACGACCTGCGGGACAAGAGGGACAGCCTCGTAACCGAGCTGTCCACCCTCGTGCAAACCCGCACCCTGGAGGACGGGAACGGTTCCCTGACCGTCATCGTGGGAATGCGCAACCTCGTCGAAGGCCAACGGGTCAACCCGATGACGGCGTCCCGCGACGCGTCCGGGAACATGGGCCTTTCGATCGACGGCGTGGACATCACCTCCCGGATCGAAAAGGGCCGGCTGAGCGGTCTGCTCGAGTCGCGGGCCGAGATCGAATCGGGCCCGCTGATGGATCTCCGGCGCCTCGTCGCCGCCCTGACGAAGGAGATGAACCTCCTCCACAACGGGGGGGTGGGGCTCGACGGAACGACGGGCAACGACTTCTTCGCGGCCCTGTCCCTGTCCACGACGGACGCCTCCGCCGGAGCGGACGTTTCATCCGCCACGGTCACCGATCCGTCCGCCCTGACGCTTTCCGAGTACGACGTGGCCATCGGGACGGGGGGCGCCTACACCGTGACGAACCGGGACACCGGCGCCGCCGTCGCCTCGGGAACGTTCTCCTCGGGCGACCCCATCGCGTTCGACGGGATCTCCGTCACGCTGACCGGTACGGTCGCCGCGGGCGATTCGTTCACCGTCAGCCCCCTGGCCGGCGCCGTGTCGAACTTCGCCGTCTCTCTGACCGACGCGCGCAAGATCGCCGCGGCCTCCGACGTTTCCGCCCTGCCGGGGGACAATACGAACGCGCTGCGGATCGCCGGACTCGCCGACACCGCCGTGTCGTCCCTCGGGGACGCGACGTTCTCCGGGTATTACGGAGGGATCGTCACGAAGGCGGGATCGCTGGCGATGGACGCCTCGGATCTCCAGGAGTTCGACGAAAACCTCCGGGCGGAGCTCGGAAACCGGCGCGATTCCGTCTCGGGCGTGTCCCTCGACGAGGAGGCCGCCAACCTCATCCAATATCAACGGGCGTTCGAGGCGGGGGCCCGCATGATCCGGATCACGGACGAACTCCTCGAAACGGTGCTGGCGCTATGAGAATCTCCACGCTCCAGGTGTACCGGCAGGCCAAAGATTCCCTGATGCAGGGCCTCTCGGACATGTACCGGCTGAACGAACAGATCGCCACGGGGAAGCGGATCAACAAGCCGTCGGACGACGTGACGGGGATCTCCCGGGCGATGGACTACA
>JAJZRM010000086.1 GCA_021802685.1 Deltaproteobacteria bacterium
CGCCCCGCGTACAATGCGCGGTTGACGGAATACCTCGCGGAGCGGGACGGGGAGCTGTGCGACGACTGCCGGCGGCGGAGGGAGCGCAACCCGCTGCGGGTCCTCGACTGCAAGTCGGAGCGATGCATCCGGGCCACGGCGGACGCCCCTTCGATTCTCGATTCCCTGTGCGGTCCCTGCCGGGATCATTTCGCCGCGGTGGAGGGCGCCCTCTCCACGGCCGGCGTTCCTTTCTCGAGGAACCCGCGGATGGTCCGCGGGCTCGACTATTACCGCCGCACCACGTTCGAGTTCGTCATCCCCGGGATGGGGGCGCAGAACACCGTCGCGGCGGGAGGGCGGTACGACGGCCTCGCCGAGATGATCGGGGGGAAGGAGGCCGTCCCGGCCATCGGTTTCGCGATCGGCGTGGAGCGCCTCCTGATGCTCCTGGGGGAGGGCGCCGCCGCGGCGCCGGCGGCCGATGTGTTCCTGGTGACCACGGCCCCCGCGCTCCTGCCGGAAGCGTACCGCTGGAAGATGGATCTCGTCCGGCAAGGGGTGAGGACCGACATGGACTACGAAGGGCGCAGCCTGAAGAGCCAGTTCCGGCGCGCGGACCGGTCCGGCGCGAGGGTGGTCATCGTCCTCGGCGAGGAAGAGGCGCGGCGCGGCGCGGTGGGGTACCGGGACATGGAAAAGGGGACGCAGGAAGAGGTTTCCGCGGAGGAGGCGAGGCAAAGGCTCCGCGGTCCCGACAAGGAGGATTGACGTTGGACACGTTTTTACCCGAGCACAAGCGAACGATCCACTGCGGCCTGCTCCGGCCGGATCACATCTGCCGGGAGGTCGTGCTTTGCGGCTGGGTCCACCGCCGCCGGGACCATGGGGGCCTGGTGTTCGTCGATCTGCGCGACCGGGAAGGGCTGGTGCAGGTCGTGATCAACCCGGAAGCGTCCCCGGAGGCGCACGCCAAGGCCGACGCCCTGCGGGTGGAATACGTCCTCTCGGTGCGCGGGGTCGTCCGCCGCCGTCCCGCCGGGACGGAAAACGCGAACCTCCCGACGGGGGAGGTGGAGGTCGCAGCCTCGACCCTCGCCATCCTGAACGAATCGAAGCCGATCCCCTTTTCGCTCGAGGACGACACCGACGCGGCCGAGAGCGTCCGGCTCAAGTACCGGTACCTCGACCTGCGGCGGCCGTCGATCCAGGCGATGTTCACGGCGCGCGCCCGTCTCGCCCGGTCGGTCCGGGAGTACTTCTTCGAGAACGGTTTCCTCGAGATCGAGACGCCGGTCCTGACCAAGAGCACCCCCGAGGGCGCCCGCGACTACCTGGTGCCGTCGCGCGTCAACGCGGGCATGTTTTACGCCCTGCCGCAGTCCCCGCAGCTGTTCAAGCAGATCCTGATGGTCTCGGGTTTCGACCGGTACGCCCAGATCGTGAAATGCTTCCGCGACGAAGACCTCCGCGCCGACCGGCAGCCGGAATTCACGCAGATCGACGTGGAGATGTCGTTCATCGACCGCGAAGACATCTTCGCGATGATGGAAGGGCTGATGTCGAGGGTCTTCCGCGACGTCCTCGGGAAGGGCGTGGAGACCCCGATCCCGCGGTTGAGCTACCGGGAGGCCATGGACCGGTTCGGGGTAGACAAGCCGGACACGCGCTTCGGGCTGGAGATCACGGATTACACGGACCTGCTGTCGGACGGAAGTTTCCGCGTGTTCTCGGAGGTCGCGTCGAAGGGGGGCGTCATCCGCGGGATCACGGCGCCGGGGCTCGCCGAATCCAGCCGGTCGGAAATCGCCGCGCTGGAGGAGGTGGCGAAGATCGGCGGGGCCGCCGGGCTCGCCTCGTTCAAGGTGACCGCCGAGGGGCTGTCATCGCCCCTGGCGAAGTTTTTCCGGGAAGAACAGCTGGCGCGCCTGAGGGAAAAGAGCCTCGCCAAACCGGGGGACCTCCTCCTGATCGTCGCGGACGGTTTCGACGTGGCCTGCGCGTCCCTGGGACGGCTCCGGCTCCACCTCGGGGAGAAGCTCGGGATGATCGACCCGTCGCTGCACCATCTCCTCTGGGTGACCGAATTCCCGCTGCTGGAATGGGACAAGGAGGAGAAGCGCTGGGGGGCGATGCACCACCCGTTCACCGCGCCGCTCGACGAGGACCTGCCGCTGCTGGATACCGACCCGGGGAAGGTCCGCGCCAAGGCGTACGACATGGTGCTCAACGGATCCGAGATCGGCGGGGGGAGCATCCGTATCCACCGGAAGGACGTGCAGTCCAGGATGTTCCAGCTGCTCGACATCGGGCCGGAAGCCGCGCGGCTGAAGTTCGGGTTCCTTCTCGAAGCGCTCGAGTTCGGCGCTCCGCCGCACGGCGGGATCGCCTTCGGGCTGGACCGGCTGGCGATGATCTTCTCGGGAGCGAAGTCGTTGCGGGACGTCATCGCCTTCCCGAAGACGCAGAAGGCCACCTGCCTGATGACCGACGCGCCGTCGGCGGTCGACGTCAAGCAGCTGCGGGAGCTGTCCATCCGGGTGACGGCGCCCGAAAAAAAGTAGAAACGGGTTCCTTTCCGGGCGCCGAAATTATTTCATCGATGGGCGCGGAAGTTGTTTTATAGTGGGTATGTGCTTCCGAAGGAGCTGTTCCGACCGAGATCCGTCGCCGTCGTGGGAGCATCCCGGAACCCTGAAAAGGTGGGGTACGGGGTCTTCGCCAACCTCGTGCAGGCGGGATACGCGGGCGCCCTGTACGGCGTCAATCCGGGCGGCGGCGAGCTGCTCGGCCGCCCGCTGATTCCGTCCATCGAGGCGATCGACGGCACCGTCGATCTGGGCGTCTTCGTCGTTCCCCCGAAAGCCATACTGGAAGGGATACCGGCCCTCGCGGCGAAAGGGATGCGCGCGGCCGTCGCCATCTCCGCCGGCTTCAAGGAGGTGGGCGGAGCGGGCATCTCCCTCGAGCGCGACCTTTCCCGCGCCGTGGCCGCCGCGGGAATCCGCCTCATCGGGCCGAACTGCCTCGGGGTGATCGACACGCACGCCTCCCTGAACGCCTCCTTTTCCCACGGGACGCCCCCGAAGGGGAACATCGCCTTCTTCTCCCAGTCCGGCGCCCTGTGCACCGCCATCCTGGACCGGTCGATCGGGGAGAACATCGGGTTTTCCAAGGTCATAAGCCTCGGGAACAAGGCCGACGTCTCCGAGTCGGAGATCCTCGAATTCCTCGCGGACGACGCGGAAACCCGGGTGATCATCGGCTACATCGAAAGCGTGGACGACGGTCGGCGCTTCCTGCGCGCCGCCCGCGCGGTGACGCCCCGCAAACCGGTCGTCCTGCTGAAGGCGGGGCGCACGGCCGCCGGCGCGCGGGCCGCCTCCTCCCACACCGGCAGCCTCGCCGGGTCCGACAACGCCTACGCGGCGGCGTTCCTCCAGGCGGGGATCCTGCGGGCCGAGACGATGGAGGAACTGTTCGACCTCGCCCTCGGGTTCTCGATGCAGCCCGTGCCGAGGGACGGCCGGCTCCTGATCCTGACCAACGCCGGGGGGCCGGGGATCCTGGCGGCGGACATCGCCGAGCGGCTCGGGATCCGCCTCGCCGAGCTGTCCGAATCCACGCGGGGGAAGATCCTCCCGAAGGTCCCTCCCACGGCCAGCCTGGGCAACCCGGTGGACATCATCGGGGACGCCCGGGCGGACCGGTACCGGAACGTCCTTTCCGCCCTCGCGGACGACGACTCCATCGACATGGTCCTCGTCCTGTTGACGCCGCAGGCCATGACCGAACCGGAGGAAACGGCGCGCGCGACCGTGTCGGCCCTCGCCGGGACGGGGAAGGCGGTGTACGCCTCCTTCCTCGGCGGGCCCGCCGTCGCCGAGTCCCGCCGGATCCTCAACGCGGGAGGGATTCCCAGCTACATCGTTCCGGAGCGCGCGGTGCGCACCGCGCATGCGATGCTCCGGTACTCCCGCCTTCGCACCTCCGATTTCCCGGAAGGGGGGGAGTCTGCCGGGAAACGGCCCCCGGCCGCGGAACGCGCCATCGGCCTGATCCTCGCCTCGGGGCGGCAGGGAGGGGAGGAGGAGTCGCGCGCGATCCTCGAGGCGTACGGGTTTTCCTTCCCCCGGCACGCGTTCGCGGAAACGAGCGCGGCCGCCGTGGAGGCGTTCCGGTCGCTGGGGGTTCCCCGGGCCGTCATGAAGATCGTCTCCCCGCAGATATCGCACAAGACGGACGTGGGCGGCGTGCGTCTCAACCTGTCCACCGAGGAAGAAGTCGCCCGGGCGTTCATGGAGATCACCTCCTCGGTGCGGCGGCTGGCGCCGACGGTCTGGATCGCCGGGGTGTCCGTCCAGGAGATGGTCACCGGCGGGCGGGAGCTCATCCTGGGGATGAGCCGCGACCCGCAGTTCGGCCCGCTGCTGATGTTCGGCCTGGGGGGGATCTACGTCGAAGTGCTGAAGGACGTCGCGTTCCGGGTGGCTCCGCTCTCCCGCCGGGACGCGGAAGAGATGGTCCGGGAAATCCGGGCATACCCGCTGCTGGCCGCGTACCGCGGGAGCGAACCCGCGGACGAGCAGGCCATCGTGGACGCCCTGCTGCGGTTGTCGGCCCTGTCGTGCGACTTCCCCGAGATCCAGGAACTCGATGTCAATCCCGTGCAGGTGATGCCGAGGGGCGGGGGGTTGCGGGCGATCGACTGCCGGATATCCATCGCGGAGGCACGCGCATGAAGCTGTACATCGCATCCACGTCGGAATACTCGGGGAAGACCCTGATCGCCCTTGCCCTCGGAAAGATCTGGAGCGGGAAGGGCGTCAAGGTCGGGTACGTCAAGATCCTCGGGAAGATACCCGTCGCGGAGGGCGGCCGGGTGATCGACGACGATGCCGCTTTCATCGCCCGGGAGCTCTCCCTCGACGGGCCGCCGGAGGCGGTCTGCCCGGTCGTGATCACCCAGGACATGGCGATGGCCGCGTATCGGGGCGAGGACCTGCGGCTGCGGGGGAAGATCTCGGCGGCCGTCCACGACGCCGAGGCGCGGTCGGACGTGCTCCTCCTCGGAGGGACCGCCAATCTCCGGGACGGGACCTTCTTCGGCCTGTCGCCGCTCGAACTGATCGTGAACTACGACTGCCGTGTTCTGCTGCTGGACAAGTTCAAGGGGGAGAAGTCGATGGACCAGGTCCTTTGGGCCGCCGCCGCCCTGGGGCCCCGCCTGCTCGGCGTGGTCTTCAACCGGGTCCCCCCGGCGCAGGAGGCCTTCGTGCGGGGAACGGCCGCCGCCTTCCTCGAAGCCCGCGGGGTCCGGGTTTTGGGCGCCGTGCCCCAGGATCCCCTGCTGGACAGCGTCAGCGTGGGTTCCCTCGTCGAATCCCTGTCCGCGACGGTGCTGTGCGCGCCGCCCGCCCCGGAGACGATGATCCAGCGGTTCTGCGTGGGCGCGATGGACGTGGAGAACGCCTTCCGGATCTTCCGGATGATCCCGCGGAAGGCGGTGGTCACCGGGGGATACCGCACGGACATCCAACTCGCCGCGCTCGAGACGGACACGGTGTGCCTGGTGCTGACCGGCGGGGTCGATCCGAACGACATCATCCTGGCGCGGGCGCGGGAAAAAGGCGTGGCCGTGCTCAAGGTGCCGGGAGACACGTTCACCACGGTGGAGCGGTTCGAACAGCTCCTCGGGCGCCTGCGGATCCGGGAACCGGAGAAGGTCCGCCGGGGAGTCGAGGCGGTCCGCGCGGCGGTCGACACCGACGGCCTGCTCTCCCTCTGCCGGAACCCTTGACGTTTCGTAAAGAGTTTAATATTCTATTTTGAGCCGGGAGGGCATCCCCCTCCCATCCATCCTTCGAATCGTCATCAATTTCTACCCAACGTATGGAGGAAGCGACGGCTCTCTTCGAGAACTTGGTTTCGTCCGGGGAGCCGCGGGAGGCGGGATGACCCGTAGGAAGATCACCGTGATCGGGACGGGGAACGTCGGGGCCACCACGGCGCAGCGGTTGGCGGAGAAGGATCTCTGCGACGTCGTGCTCGTGGACATCGTCGAGGGGATGCCGCAGGGGAAGGCCCTCGACCTGATGCAGTCCGCCCCGATCTGCGGGTACGACAGCAAGGTGACGGGGACGAACGGCTACGAGGACACGGCCGGGTCCGACATCGTCATCATCACGTCCGGCCTCGCCCGCAAGCCGGGCATGAGCCGGGACGACCTCCTCAAGGTCAACGCGGGCATCGTAAAGGACGTGACCCTGAAGGCGATCGCGAAGTCGCCCGGCGCCATGATCATCGTCGTGTCGAACCCGCTGGACGCGATGACCTACGTCGCCTACAAGCACAGCAAGCTCCCCGCCGACCGGGTGATGGGGATGGCGGGGATCCTCGACTCCGCCCGATTCCGCGCCTTCATCGCCATGGAACTGGGCGTCTCCGTGCGCGACGTCAACGCGTTCGTTCTCGGGGGGCACGGCGACACGATGGTCCCCTCCACGAGATACACCACGGTGGCGGGGATCCCGGTGGAGGACCTGATACCGCGGGACCGGCTGGGGCAGATCGTCGAACGGACCGCCAAGGGCGGGGCGGAGATCGTGTCCCTTCTGAAGACCGGGTCGGCGTACTACGCCCCGTCGGCGGCCTGCGTCCAGATGTGCGAGTCCATCCTCCTCGACAAGAAGATGATCCTGCCGTGCGCCGTTCTGTCCCACGGGAAATACGAGGGGTGCGACGGGCTGTTCGTCGGCCTGCCCGCGAAACTCGGGAGCAACGGCGTGGAGGAGGTCGTGAAGTTCCAGCTCTCGGACAAGGAAGCGGAGGCGCTGAAGCGGTCGGCCCTGGCGGTCAAGGAACTCTGCGAGGCGGTCGACCGGCTGGGTTTCTGACACAAACCGAACGGGAGGTGCGGAAACGGGTATGAATATCCACGAGTACCAGGCGAAGGCCGTCCTGGCCAATTACGGCGTGACGGTGCCCAAGGGGAAGGTGGCGGACACACCCGCGCAGGCCGAGGTCATCGCGGAGGAGTTCGGCACCCCGGTGGTCGTCAAGGCGCAGATCCATGCCGGAGGACGGGGCAAGGGCGGCGGCGTGAAGCTGGCCAAGACCCCTACGGAGGCGCGCAAGTACGCGCGGCAGATCATCGGGATGAACCTGGTGACCCACCAGACGGGCCACGAGGGGAAACGGGTGAAGCGCGTCCTCGTCGAACAGGCGGGGAAGATCAAGACCGAGTTCTACCTCGGCGTCGTCGTCGACCGGGCCGCTTCCCAGATCGTCATGATGGCGTCCACGGAAGGCGGGGTGGCGATCGAGATCGTCGCGGCCCGCAGCCCGGAGCTGATCCTCAAGGAGTGGGTGGACCCGGCGCTGGGGCTGATGCCGTACCAGGCCCGGAAGCTCGCCTTCGGCCTGGGGATCCCCAAGGAGCTCACAGGGAAGGCGGTGCGGCTGATGCTGGGCCTCTATAAAGCCTTCATGGACACCGACTGCTCGCTGGCGGAGATCAACCCCCTCGTCCTGACGGAGGACGGAGACCTCGTCGCGCTGGACGCGAAGATGGACTTCGAGAACAACGGGCTGTTCCGCCACCAGGACATCCAGGCGCTGCGCGACTTCGACGAGGAGGACCCGACGGAGACGGAGGCGTCCAAGTACGACCTTTCCTACATCCGTCTCGACGGGAACATCGGTTGCCTGGTGAACGGCGCCGGGCTGGCGATGACCACGATGGACATGATCAAGATCTGCGGCGGGCAGCCGGCGAACTTCCTCGACGTCGGGGGCGGAGCGTCCACGGAGCAGGTGACACACGCCTTCCGTCTCATCATGTCCGACCCGAAGGTCAAGGCGATCCTCGTGAACATCTTCGGCGGGATCATGCGGTGCGACGTCATCGCCGAGGGCGTGGTCGCGGCGGCGAAGGCGCTGGGGCTTTCGGTCCCCCTGGTCGTCCGGCTCGAGGGGACGAACGTGGAGCGGGGCAAGGAGATCCTGGCCGAATCGAACCTCGACATCATTTCCGCGGTAGACATGGAGGACGGGGCGAAGAAAGTCGTCGCCGCCGCCCGCAAGGCGAAGTGAGGGGGATCGCAGATGAGCATATACGTCAACAAGGACAGCAGGGTCATCGTGCAGGGGATCACCGGCACGACGGGAGCGTTCCACACGCGGCAGATGCTGGAATACGGCACGAAGATCGTGGGGGGCGTGACCCCGGGGAAGGCGGGCACGAAGGTCGAGGGCGTCCCCGTCTACAGTTCCGTCATCGACGCGGTCCGGGCCACCGGCGCCAACGTCTCGGTCATCTACGTCCCCCCCGCGTTCGCGGCGGACGCGATCTGCGAGGCGTTCGACGCGGGGCTCGACCTGGTCGTGTGCATCACGGAAGGGATCCCCATCCTCGACATGGTGAAGGTGAAGCGGTTCATGCAGGGGAAGAAGACCCGGCTGGTGGGGCCGAACTGCCCCGGGGTCATCACCCCCGGCGAGTGCAAGGTGGGCATCATGCCCGGGAACATCCACCGGCCCGGCACCATCGGCATCGTTTCCAAGTCGGGGACGCTGACGTACGAGGCGGTGCACCAGGTGACCGGCGTGGGCCTGGGGCAGTCCACCTGCGTCGGCATCGGGGGCGATCCCATCAACGGGACGAACTTCATCGACGTCCTGTCCGCCTTCGAGGCCGATCCGAAGACCGAGGCCGTCATCATGATCGGCGAGATCGGCGGGACGGCCGAGGAGGAAGCGGCCGCCTACGTGAAGGCGAACATGAAGAAACCGGTGGTGGGCTACGTGGCGGGACTGACCGCCCCCAAGGGGAAGCGGATGGGCCACGCCGGCGCCATCATCTCTGGAGGGAAGGGAACGGCGGCGGAGAAGATCGCGGCGTTCAAGGCCGCGGGGATCGCCGTCGCCGAGTCGCCGGCCGACATGGGGAAGACCCTGGCCCGGGTGCTCGGGGCGAAAGTCAACTGACAGGAGAACACGGGAGCGATGGCGAAGGAACAGGCAGCGGAAAAGGTCGAGGAGAAGGAAAACCCGAAAGTCAGGATCAGCATCATCCCGCGTTACTGCAAGGGGTGCGAGATCTGCGTGCGGCTGTGCCCCACGCAGGTGCTCGGGATGGACGTGTTCAAGGTGAAGGTGGTGGACATCGACAAGTGCACGATCTGCATGGCGTGCGAGCTGCGGTGCCC
>JAJZRM010000087.1 GCA_021802685.1 Deltaproteobacteria bacterium
GGCGGCGGGGCGCATCCCATACTACCTCGTCGTGCTGCCCGACTGGCAGGGGAAGGCGGTGGTGGCCGGACAGGAACCGGGTAGCGACGTTCCCTTCTATGGAAAGATGTACACGATGTCCTGGAACGGAAAAAACCTCGACAAGGGGGATCCGCTTCCGGCGGATACGAGGGGGGCCCCTCTATCGTCCGGGATCCTCGGCCTCTCCTCTGCAAGGTTTGGCGAGGAGTGGAATCTGATTTACACGGACGGCGACGACATTCTGCGGATTCTCGGTGCGGGCGGGAGCACGGAATACAAGACCGGCAAGAAGTACGGGTGGTCGGGGGACTCGTTCGAATGGGGTATCTACCTGCCACGAACGGGGAAGACCCGGTATTTCGTTCGAAAGGCGGCCCGGGTCTTGCCGGGTCGGGACGGGAAACCCGCGATCCTTGTCCCGGAGGGGGAGGAGAAGCTGCTGGGCTGGGCCGGCAACGCCAAAACCACCCGCTTGGTCCTTCTGCAGTGGGACGGAGGGGAGCTCGTCGAGAAGGCCGGGACTCCCCAAAAGGGGGACCGGACCTACTCGGGGGCGGACCTTCTCTCATCGTCCCGGCTGGTTAAGGGAGGGAAGGCGGTCGCGTCGATCATCCAACTGGCCGGCGACGTGACGGGGACCGGGATCAGCCGCCTGGCGCTTTTCAAGATAGAGTAGCGATAGAGCAGCGACACCGAAGCGCGAAAAGTATTTGTCGTCGTGGAAGAGGCCGTTTTCCTCAATCTTCCCCTCCCATCATGAATCGATCCAGGCGGACAGGACATCTGATTGCCGTCAAATCGGCGGCCGTCGAAGGAACCCCAATCCCGAATGTTCTTGACTGTAATGGCATAAGAATGATATTTTTTTGCAGAAACATGGTTTTATTTTTATGCCTGGGGGGAATCGCGAAAGCGGAAGGTGCAGGCATGAACTTCGCCGGGAAAGGGGGTGGTACTTGAAGGAAGGCACCGTTTCGCAAAGGGTTTACCTGTTCCAGGGGAAGCTGGAATCTCACCCTATTGCACTTCTCTAAGGAGAGAAATCATGAGAAAAGCCTGGGTTGTCTTGATGGCTGTTTTCCTGGTGGTCGCTTTCGCCCTTCCGGCGAAGGCCGAGATCGCGTTCTCAGGCACGTCCAGGGTCATCCCGACGTACTACAGCAACTTCGATTTCGACGACAGTGCGGGTGATTTTGCCGCCCTGAACGAGGGCGGATTCACTTCGGGCGAGCATGTCCGCGGCGAGTTGCGCCTGGGTTGGAACGCTTCCGGGGAGAAATGGAAGATCAGCATGATCGCGGAGACCGATGTGATCTTCGACAAGAACAACGGCGACCGTTCCTTCTACACGGGTGCGCAGGACGCCGCGGGAAATCCCAACGCGGGCGGCGAGTTCGGGATCGAGCGGGTCGAGCTGGTCTATACTTTCGCCCCCTCCCTCGAGCTGTCGACGGGATGGCCGATCACCTCCGCCGATATAGGTTCGGGCGGCCTTCTCTACGGTGACGACCACCCCATGATCCAGCTCCGTGGGCGTCCCACCGATAACCTCAAGTACGAACTCACGTACCTCGCGATCCAGAACCTGGATAACCGCGTCCTCGTGGACTCCCCGTTGACAAACGATTGGCGCGCTTACATCTTGAAGGTCAGTCCGACGTTCGGCGTCGGCGCCGCCAAGCTCACGGCAAGCCCCATCCTTCTTTACAGCGACAACCGGCAGCGCAATGCGTCGGTGCGGTACTACGGTGCGGAGCTGGTCGGGCAGATCGGCATGTTCAAACCGTACGCCGAGTTCATTTACGCCGACGGGAAGTTCCGGAACACGTCCCGGGACATCAAGTCGTACGCCGCCTTCGCGGGACTGGAAGCCGCGGTGAGCAAGGTGTTCAACCCCTATGTCGCCTTCCGGTACACCAAGGGAGACGACGACAGCAGCGACAACGACGTGGAAGGGTTCGTCGGGATCACCGACATCGGCCGGTTCACCCCCCTCCTCGGGATGGACGGGAACATCCTGGGCGAGCACCTGGTCGCTCCCGCAGGAGCGGTTTCCTACCAGTCCCCCCTTTACTCCTTCTCACCCGACCGGGCCGTGGGCGGGAATTTATACGGCGGCATCGGGAACGGCAGCTCCGGGAACAACCCGGGGCAGAAGCTCGTCGCGCTCGGTTCGAAGGGGGAAATTACCACCGCCCTTTCATACAAGACCCAGGTCTTCCTGATCTGGTACGACAAGGTCGGCAACCTGCCGGTCGGCGCCGGGAAGTCGGTAACCTCGGTGGACAAGTATGCCGGCACGACGTTCGATCTGCAGTTGAAGTACGGGTTCTCCAAGAACTTCAGCGCGACATATATCTTCTCCGGGTTCTTCCCCGGCGACGGGATCAAGGACCAGCTTCCCGCGACCGCGGACGACACGTTCGCATCGCTCCACACCCTGCAGCTGGCCTGGGTCTACTGAAATCCTGAAGGGGGGGGGGCGAAAGCCCCCCTCCGCATCTTGACGATTTGAACGCATGGAAGAGGTTATTTCCGGGCGTGCTCGATCGTGCCGCGGGCCGGGAGACCGGCTTCCAGCGGCAATGTGTCATCCTTCGACCATCCGATCCAGGAACTGTCGTAGTTGTGCAGTTTTTCGAGCGGCCAACCGGCAAGGTAAAGGGCGAAGAGGGCTTGGGTGGAACGCACCCCGGATTGGCAATAGAAATACTGGTCCTTGCGATTGTCGTACCCGAGTTCCACCAAGAGGGATTCCATTTCCGCCGCCGTCAGCCACTCGGCGCTGTTTCCCTTCTCCTTGAAACGGACCCAATCGCTTTGCCGGCTTCCAGGGATGCGCCCGGCACGGTAGGCTCCTTTTTTCCGTTCTTCGCCGCTGAACTCCTTGGCCCCACGCGTATCCCACAATTGCGCCGAGGGATTACCGTGCAGCGCCTTGATTTCAGCGGTGTCCACTCGCAGGTGCGGAAGAGCGACGCGAGCGACGAAGTTTCCGGAACGGGCGGGCGCGTCCGATGGAAGATACTCCACCGGGTACCCGGCCTCCTTCCAGGACCGGATTCCGCCGTCCAGCACCCGCACGTCGGATTTGCCGTAATAGATGAATGCCCACCAGAGCCGGGTCGCATCGTACCGATCGTCGTAAATGACGACCTTGGAGTCCCCGTCGATGCCGAGCCGCCGGATCAACCGGGAGAAACCGGCCGCATCGAGGATGTTTCCCTCCACACCCCCCTGGGTATCGGCCGGAGCGCCATAGGCGGGCCGGTCCACCTGCCGGGAACCCGGGATATGGCCCGAGAAGTACTCTACGTCGTTCTCGGCCGCCAGGATCACGAGTTTGGGATCACGCGCGTCGATCCCATGCTTCAATTCCTGGACGGTGATCAACGCGTGTCCCCGCGGATATCCCTTGTATCCGGTTTGCGCGGCGTATGCGCTTGAAGCCAGAAGGGTCAGAACGGAGAGGAAAACAAGGCGGGTATGGATCGTAGTCACCTGCACGGCGGGTCTCCTTTCGATAATTCCTCCGATTTACGAACAAGGTGTATACTACAATATCTATCGATTTAGTCAAGTTTTAATTACGACGAATAGAATATCTTTTCATATCGATGATTTAGGATGCCTTACCGGTTTGCCTGAAACCTGGGAAAAACAGTACCTTACGGCCGGATCTTCTCCAGCACTACTTCCACCGCCGGACGGTCCGCTGGCCCGGCCCCGACATGATGCAGGACGACGATCCCATAAGGGTCTATGAGCACATCGCCGCCCCGCTGGAATACATCCCCCTCCGACTTCCTCAACTCCCCTCCCTTGATGAGCTCCTTCGCATAGGCCCACCAGGTTTTCGGCCCCCAAACATCCCAAAAGGAAGCCGTGAACATCCCGTACTTCCTGTACGTTTCGCGGGTGGCATCGACGAGAAGCGGCCAGGCCAAGGATGTTTCTTCGGCGTAACTGCGCGCGAAGAAGTCATTTTCAAACGTCACCACCGCGATTTTCACGTTTCGCCCGATGAATTCCTTCTCTTGTTCACGCAACTGCGTGATGTGCGCCCTGCAAGGCAGTCAGCCGAGGTGGCGGTGAAATACCAACAGGAGCCAACTTCCCCTGTAATCGTCGAGACCATGGCTTTGGCCTTTACTGTCCCGAAGCATGAAGGGTACTGCCGGTTTTCCCGTCAAGTCGCTCAAGGCTGCATTTCCTCCGAATCTTTGTGTTCCTCCGCTTCACGGCGGAGGTATTCATTCAATGGGACCGGGCATGCGTCCGGGATCGGGTGAAGGATTGACCGGCGGCTTTGCGGGAGCGCGATAAGAACATGCCTCACATTTACAGCCCCTCATCGTTACCGTTACCGGCTTGCCTTTGGCCACTTCCCGTTCCGCCTGTGTCCGGCCGGCGAACGCCGGTCCGACGATTGTTACGGCCGCCACCAATGCGAGGACCGCCATCTTGACCGTGTGTGCCTTCATCGCTTTCCTCCTCCAACGTCTTCGTCCGGGAGCACAATCGCATGCTCCCGTCAATGAGGATGAAGCATGCGGCGTGCCGATCATAACCCGGTTTCAACCTGCCACGGGGAAAGGATTTTCCGGATATGCTTTTTCGATTAGGTTTGGCGTTGAAGGATATGCTTGGAGGGAAACAAGAATATTCGGCGATTGAACACCGCGGGTGGGAACGAAACCCTCGGAGGGTTCCCCTATCCCCCCCCGGCGAGGGAAGCGCCGGGGGGGGCTTGGCGGAGGAACAGGCAAGAGGGGGTCATGCGGGGCCCCGTTCTCGCCTGGTGGTGCCTCAGAAGTAGAGCTGTGACTCGAGTTGCACGATGTTCTGCTTGTCGTCGTTCGCGAGAAATCCCGTCGCGCTCCTGTCGAACTTCGTTTGGAGTACGTTCGCCGACACCTTCACGTTATGCCCCCGAAGATACCAGTTGAGCCCTGCCGTGATCGTCTTCTGTTTCTTGTCGGTAGCGTTGGCGTTCTGGTCGTACACTTCGTACCGGACGGCGGGTTCCACGTTCACTCCCGGGAAAAAGTAACCGATTTGGGCGTACCACCCCTTCGGTTTCTTGTCGATCAGCGCGGGATTGCTGTAATCCTCTTTCCATGTGTTGTACTCCGCCTGGGCCGTCAGGCCTCCCCAGTGCCCGGAAAGGTCCGCACCCCAGAGCGAACGGTCCTCCTCGAAGGTGTTTCCCCGGTATTCGATCCCGCTCTGGGCGGCGTAGTTGGCGGCGAGCGTGAGATGACGCCCTCTCCCGAGATGGGCGTCGCTCTGGCCCTTTTCCACCCAGCCGGGAGGGGAAACCGCGAGGCGCGCCACGTAAAGCAGGCCGCCCTTCTGGACGGTGTTCCCGCTGATCGTGCCCCCCGGCTCAAAGCCGTCCGCCACCGCCGCGGCGTAGGCGACGGTCCCGCCAGCCACTTTGCCTTGGAGGAGGAGAGCCGGCTGGTAGTAGTCGTCGAAGAGCGCCTTGGCCGCCTCGGTGGAGAAGGGCCGCTCGATGAACAGCTGCGCCGCGGCGGAGGTCAGGGATACACGGGAGTACGGCAGTTTCGACTTCCCGAACCGGACGGAAAGGGTGTCCGCGAACTTGTACTCCCCATAGGCATATAGGAAGCTCGGGGTGTTTTTCGTTTTACCGGGAGCCTGGCCATTGGTGTCCGCCCGCAAAATGACGTTGAACGTCAAGTTTTTCGCGAGGTGGCCGGAGAACTCCAGCCGGACCCTCCGCAGGTAGAAGTCCGACTCGGTCTCATAAGAGGTCGGGGTCGCCTCGTCGCTCTTGATCAGGTCCCCCGCGTCGATCCGGGGCGACAGGCGCACCCGCAACGTCAGGTCCGTGTTTTCCGCCGCCTTGAGGGTAACCCCCTTGGTCTCCTTGCCCAGAAGGAACTCATTCTCGTGGATAGGCATCTTAATGGGAACCGGACCTCCACTGTTGCCTTGATCTGCCGCGCTGGAGACGCCGCAAAAGAACAATAACGCCACCGCTGCCGTCGCTACCGCCTGAACGATTTTCCTGCCTGGCCGCATCACTCCTCCTTCTGATGATAGGTATTCACCGTTGCCAAGCGGTGGAAATTCCCCGCTGTCGGTCTCACTCGATGGATCCCCGATTCCGCTCAATCAGCAGAAGAGGAAATCAGGCGGTGCGAATCGTAAAGTAAGCAGAGGACCGT
Organism: Deltaproteobacteria bacterium; assembly: GCA_021802685.1. Classification (GTDB taxonomy): domain Bacteria; phylum Desulfobacterota; class Deferrimicrobia; order Deferrimicrobiales; family Deferrimicrobiaceae; genus UBA2219. The sequence continues at coordinate 6,219 of JAJZRM010000087.1, forward strand.
TGCGGCCGCTCCCCTCCCTCCTTGTCGTCTCAAGAAAATTCTGCACTATTTATGCCAACCATCCACGAAAGGAACCCGTTGAAACACAAAGAGATTATTGGAAGAGGAAACCGCCGGAGACCTGCGTTGAAGAATCTTCTTGAAGAAACACAAGAATATTCCTCAGGAAGCCTCGGATGAAGCGAATCATCCGATTTTCAGTGGCGGTGACCATTCCCGGGTTCGTAACCGCGATTCGACTCTGTCCTCCCCCCGGAATGCCCCCCTCCGTGAAGGTCATCGTTCATCATCGCGCAACCCGATAAAACGTTCATGGCGGCGATCAACAGAACAACGATAAAAAACGTTTTCATGCAACCTCCCCTTTGAGACAGAATTCCTCCTCTCATGCCGGCTATGCCGTCTCGAAGACGACCTCCACCCCCTCTCCGAAGGCGGAGGGCCGGACCAGCTCCACCTTCCCTTTCACCACAACGGGCTGGCGCAGGGTATCGTAAACAGGGCAATGTTTTTCGACGAGCACCGCCAGTTGACGGATGTTATCCGTACTCTCCGAAGACACGATCCGGGTGGTGAAGGTGACTCCCGAGAAACCGGCCGGAACCTCGGCAAGATTCAGAAACCCCCGAAGGTCGAGATGCCCTTTCGCGTGCACGTCGATCTCCTGGATTTCGATGCCCAGGAGGGTGGCAAACGCCCGGTAGACGATAGCCTGGCAACTTCCAAAGGCCGCCAACACCATTTCGACGGGGTTGGGACCGGTATCGTCCCCGCCGAGTTCCCTGGGCTCGTCCATTGGGATGGAAAAGGCGCGGATTTCCGAATTCGTCTTGAGATCGCCTCCTTTCATGGATGTGGAAACCCGGAACACGGCGTTGGCGAAATGGGGAGTTTCCCGGATGTTTTCAGACAATCGTTCCACCGCTGTTTTGATCTTGCCGCCCACAGAACGACCTCCCTTGAGGATTTTCGTACGGATAACAAAGCTGCAACCATGCATCAATGTTCGCTTACCGCACAAGTCATGCCGACGCGACATCCCACGATACAATCCCTAAAAAACCGAATAGTTACATTTATCGAGGGAACACCGCATGGAAAGACTGAGGAATGCTGTTGAAGGAATCGAAGAATATTATCGACGCAACGAATCGCGAGGGAAGATTTAACCTTCCCCCAAATCAACGCCGTAACGGCGGGCCAGTCCGTGCAACTCCGTGTACGGGATCCTGAGGAACGCATCGACCACAATCGGATCGAAATGGGCCCCGCGACCGTTTCCGATCATCTCCGCCGCACTCCAATACGACAAGGCCGCTTTGTACGGGCGGGACGTCGTTAGTGCGTCGAAGACGTCGACGACCGCGAAGATCCTCGCTCCGATCGGGATACCGTCCCCCTTCAGCCCCAACGGGTAACCCGATCCATCGTACTTTTCGTGATGGGATTGGACGATCTCCCGGGCCCCGGACAGAAACGGAATCTGCTCCAGCAGCGAGGCGCCGTGTTCCGGATGGAGCCGGACCATATCCCGCTCCTCCTCGGTCAAGCCGCCTTTCTTGAGGAGAACGCCGTCCGGGATACCGATCTTGCCGACGTCGTGCAGGAGAGCGCCCATCGCCAGGCTCTCCCTGGTGTTCCCTTCCTTGATTCCCAGTTGACGGGCCAGGAGCAACGCGTATTCCCGGACGCGCTTCGAGTGCATTCCGGTTTCTCGTTCCCGGAGGTCCAGCGAAGAGGCCAGCACCGCGATCGTTTCCCGGTGCGCATCCGCCGTCTCCTCGAGCGCCCTCCGCTCCCTGCGGAAGAGAATGGATGAAGTAAGCGCGACGATCCAGAAACTGCCGATCTCGCCGATCTGATCGGCCTGCGTCATCCGGTACCCTCCCCAGTTCAGCAGGATATGGGCCATGAAGACCGCGCTGACCGCTCCGGCTGTCAGGAGAGTTCCACGAATGCCCAGCCATGCGGCCGCCATCAAGATGGGGAGATAGAAGAGCTTCTGAAAGAGGATGTGCAGCCAGTGCCAACCGTGCAGGCCGGCCGGCGTTATGAAGTGCGCGACGGCGACGATCGAAACCGCGATGGCGGCGAGCCCCCCCTTTCGCCAAGGATCGCGGATGCGGGCCAAGGATTTCACATCGGCGGCAGGCAATCCTCCCTCCACGCGCAATCCTCCCGGTCGCAATAACCGTCCCGGGCCGTGCCGAAACACGGGAAGTTCCCTTCCATCTCCTGGATGGCCCGGACGATCTCCCTCTTGCTCATCTTCCTGGGAATCACACCTTTCTCTTTTGCGATGGCCCGTACCGCTTGTATCTTCACGATTTCACCTCCCGGATATTGCGGTAAGCGGAGGGGGGCCGGGACGCGGCCCACCCTCCTTATCTCCTCGATCTTGCTTACTTCGATGTATAGGAGAACGTGGCGCTCCCCTTCTGTCCGCCCGACTCGATCTCCGCCTTGAACGTGTACTTCCCGGGCTTGGGAAGGTTGACGTCCGCGCCGAGGTGCCCCTGCATGACCATGAGTTCCGATTTCACCTCGGTCTTGTCGGGACCGGTTACCGTTACAGACCCCTTGCCCTCGGCGACATGCGCCTTGGTCTTCCCATCCGACAAACCGAAGGAGACATGGTGGGAGTTCGGCATGGCCCCATGCGCCTTCATGCCGGCCGCCTCCATGTGCGCCTTCATGTCCATGATGCGGGCCTCCCCGTTCCATGGGCCGATCTTCCCCGAGAAGACCTTGTCCCCCATCTTCATCATGTCCTGGCCTTCCATCTTCATCTTCCCGTGCTCTTGCATGGTTATCCGGCTCGGGCCCCTCTTGACGTATCCCGTCGACGAGGTGAGCGACTGCAGCGCGAGCATC
>JAJZRM010000088.1 GCA_021802685.1 Deltaproteobacteria bacterium
ATGTTTTCCAGTGAGGCATCCGAAAAGCCGAGCGCATGCAGCTTTTGCTCGGCGGACCGAAGCTCGATCCGCACTTCGGCCAGGGCCTGTTTCGCCTGCAGGTAATCCTGGGCCGGGGAGATCTTCTTCTTCCAGAGGTCCTTTTCCCGGTCGTAGTTGGATTGGGCGAGTTCCAGCTTTTCCCGGGCGGAGAGGATGGCCGCCTTGTTGTCGGCCAGCTCCTTGCTGTCCAGGACCACGAGAACCTCCCCCTTGCGAACGCGGTCTCCGAGGACTTTCCGGACATCGCGCACCACCCCGGGAACCCTTGGAACGACGTGGGCGACCCTGTCGGCGTCGGGACCGATCTCACCGGGAAACTCGACCTCGACCTTGAGCGATCCGGGACCGGCCGTGGCGAGCTCGACGCCGAATTCCTTCCTCTGCGCATCGGTCAGCCGGACGACCTTTCCGTCCGCGTGGCCGTCAGGATCCTTTTGCTCCTTGCCGGCGCCTGCGGCCAACTTCCCCACTTCGCGCCCCTTCTCCGAAGACTCCGAAGGAGCACGTCCCGTGCATCCGCTCCCCGACAGAACCGGGGCCGCCAGTAAGAACGCCAGCAAGAACGTTTTGAATCGGATCGTCCTGATCTTCATTCCGTGCTCCCTCGCTTGGTCTCAGTGGATTTCGACGGGTCGCCGAGCCCGCCGCCGATCAGCCGTTCGATGTCCGCCGCGGCCTTGTGGTAGGCGCCGAGCGCCTCGACATACCGGCCCCTCGCATCGAAGAGCGTCCGCTGCGCGTCGAGAACGTCCAGGTAGCCGAACTTCCCCTGGCGGAACCCTTCGCTCGCGGACTCGAAGGCGCTCCGCGCGCCGGGGAGGACGACGGACTTCAGGGTGGTCGCCTCCGCGTACCCGATGGCGAGCGCCTGGTAAGCCTCCGAAAGAGCCGCGCGAACCCTGTTTCCGGCCGCCTGGCGCTCCCGCTCCGCCCTGGAGACCTGGTATCGCGACTCGAGGATCTTCCCCTGGTTGCGGTTGAACAAGGGAAGCGGTATCGCGGCGCCGAACACCAGCGCGGTCTCCTCCGCTTCCGTTTCCCTGTAGCGACGAATCCCCGCGCTGATCGTTACATCGGGGATGCGCACGGCGCGTTCCTGCGCGAGGACCGCCCTTCGCTGTTCCAGTTCCATCGCCCAACGCGCAATATCGGGGTTGCGGGAGATCCGGCCGGCAAGTTCTTCGACGGACGGTATCGGGGTCACTTGTTCCAGCCGGCCCACGGCCCTTGAAAAAACCGGCCTGGAACTTCCCCACGTTGCGGCCAGTTTCGTCCTTGCCGCTTCCAGGGACCGGTTGACCCTTTCCTGCTCGATTTGGCTGACGGAGAAGGCGACCCGGGCTTTCGTCTCTTCCACGGGAGAGATCTTCCCGGCCGTAACCCTCGCGGACACGGCGTTCAGCACCTCCTCCGCGAGACGGGTCGTTTCTTCGGACAGGGCCACCCGCTCCTGGGTGGACAGGACCTCAACGAACGCCTTGGCGACTTCCGCCGCCAGGTCCGCCCGCCTCGCCTCGTAATCCCACCCGGCAACCTCCTTTCCCGCCGACGCCAGCCGGACCCGCGCCGCCCTTTTCCCCCCCAATTCCACCAGTTGGCCGATCGAGAGCGTCGTCTGGCTGGAGTCGAAGTTCCGGAACGGGCCGGATCCGAAGATATCTTCGGTTTCCAGGCCGATATCCGGGTTCGGGATCAGCCCGGCCTGCAGGATCCTGGCATCCCCGGATCGCACTTCCCAGGAAAAAGCGGCAAGATCGGGGTTTCCGTCGAACGCCAGTTCGACGGCCTGCCGCAGGGTCAGCTCCCCCGTGGGTTCCGGGCTTGCCCCAACGGCGGGCGTACCGATGATGCCGAGATGCATGGCGATGCCCACGACCGCGGCAAGTGACGCACGCGAAACGCTCATCCGATACCTCCGAAAAGAAAACTCCCCTCCTCCCGAAAGTCTCCGGGAAAGGAGAGCGAAATGGCGAACGGGAATTGGCGGCTACCGTCCGGGACGGAAACGGTGACGCGAACAGATATGGAACGAAACTTAGATCAGGAGAACGACGGGGCGGGTGTGGAGCGCGGTCGGATCACGCGGTTCCGGCGGTCCGGATACGGATGAGGCCGAGGGGACGGGGGACCAGGGCCTTTCGACGCGCTCCAAGAGATGGAGAGCGACATGCCCCCTGTCCGATCTCGAAGGAAAGGGTACGGAAACGCCGGAAAACACGTTCGCGGAAGAGATCGAATAATCCCGGCAAGAACCGCACGCGTCTCCGGCCAGAAGGTCCCATGCCGGAGTCATGGATTCCTTCTGGCCGGGGAGGTCGGCCCGAACCACGCAAATCACGCAGGACGCGGCGGATTCGACCGCCCAGTGGCCATCCTCACCGAGGCACAGCACGGACGTAGTCGCCATCCCGGCTCCCAGCGCAAGATACGCCAGCAGAAGGACGACCCCGATCTTCCGGGAGGACTCCGTCCTCCACCGTTTCGAATTCCGTATCCGCATCGTATCTCCGGAATCAGGCAACCGCCTAAATACTACATTAGACTATCCGAAATATCCGTTTGTTCCCTTGCCTCCGGAATATTCAATATTCCGGCCGGGGGCGCCGCCGCTCACCCCCCGTAACTGTGAAGGCCGGACAGAACCAGGTTGACACCCAGGTAGCAGAAGATCGTCGCCGCGAACCCCGCGATCGAAAGGACGGCCGCCCGCCTGCCATGCCACCCCCGGGTGATCCGCGCATGGAGAAAAGCGGCGTAGACGAGCCAGACGATGAGCGACCACGTTTCCTTCGGGTCCCAGGACCAGTACGTCCCCCAGGCGAAGTTCGCCCACGCCGCCCCGGTGATGATCCCTGCCGTAAGGAGCGGGAACCCCCAGGCGATCGCCCTGTAGACGAGATCGTCAAGAACCTTGGTGTCGGGGAAAAGGGCGAGGACGCCCCCTGTCACCTTGTCGCCCCCCCTCCTCTCCTTCAGGAGGTACATCACCGCCACCCCGGCGGAGACGGCGAAGGCGGCGTAGCCCGCGAAGCAGGTGATCACGTGGGCATGCAGCCAGTACGACTGGAGCGCCGGAACCAGCGGCTGGATCCCGCTTTCGATCGTGAAGGCGAACACCATCGTGAAGAAGGCGATCGGCACCACGAAAGCGCCGAAGGAGCGGCTCCCGTACTTCCGTTCCACGAACAGGTAGAACAGGTTGATGGACCAGGCGAAGAAGACGAGCGATTCGTACAGGTTGGTGACGGGGATCCGCCCGATCCCCATCCGGTACGACTCGATCCAGCGGATGCCGATGGCGGCGGTGGAGACGATCGCCGCGGCCGCGCAGATCCATGTCCCGATCCGGGCGAGAAACTCCTTCTTCCCGTAGAGGGCGGCGATGTAGCTTCCCGTCGCCGTACCGAACAGGAAAGTTGTCAGGTCGAAGAGTTGCACATTCAGCGTATTCATGCGGGGTTCTCCTTGGCATTGTCGGATGGCTCTTTGCGGATTTCAGTCAACACGGCGGCGAAGGTCTTCTCGAAGGCCGGACGGTTCCGGTTCGCGGTCCCGCCCGCAGTGATTTCCACTTTTCCCTTGAGACCTTCGGACAGGCGGATCCAGATGCGGCAGTGGGAAACGAAGAAGGAGATCATCATCCCCGCCGTCAACAGCAGGCATCCCAGCCACACCACGTTCACCCCCGGGTCCTTCGCCACCTGGAGGCCGGTGTACATCTTCGAGGTCAGCCCTCCGAAAGAGAACACCAGCGTATCGTTGCGCAGGCGATCCTGTTCGGGGCGCCCCTGGAGGATCCAGACGTCGGAGGCGGGCTGGCCGGGCTTCTCTATTTTCACCTGGAGGGCGGGTCCGTTCCCCTGGTAGTTCTCGTCGTATTTCACCCCCCGGACGGTTCCGTACCCCTCGATCCCGACGGGTTCGTTCGGAGCCAGGGAGAGGTTGCCCAACGATGTCCCGTCCGGCCGTTTGAGGGACACCTGTGCGGTCGCTCCGCCCGCCTCCCCGTAACCGGATTGGTAGAACCAGATCCCCTTGTACGCGAGAGGATCGTTGACGGTGATCGTCTTGCGCAGGACTTCGCGCCCGTTCTCGATGACGCTCAGGTCCGATGCGTACTTGCTGGGCTGCCCGCTCGGGTACGTTTCCACCCAGAACCGGTTGTTCCGGACGGCGAAGGGCAGATCGAGATGTTCCTTCCCCCCCCGGACATCCAGATGGGATGCTTCCGTTCCATCCGGAATGCTCAGGTACGATTTGAATCCGAAGACGTTTCCCAGGATGGCCCCGATGAAGATGATCACGATGCCGGCATGGGTGGCGTAGGCGCCGAACCGGGATACAACGCCCTTTTCCGCGTACAGGTGCACCGCCCCGTCCGTCTCGGTGACCCTGGGGGACGCGAACGTTCGGGCAAGGGCGGCCTTGTACGCTTCCGCCCATTGCGGGACGGCGCCCTTGCTCTTCCACCGCTCCGTCAGGCCGAGCGATTTCTCCGTCACATCGTCGAGGATCAACTTCGGCTTGCGGACCGTCCGGATCGCCCGGGGAAGGCGGTCGATCGTGCAGCATGTGAGGTTCAAGGCGAAGAGGCACAGCAGGAGAAGGAACCACCAGGAGTGGTACATGTCGAACAGGTTGATCCGGTCCATCAGGTTGTACGCCCAGTCCTCGTACACCTGGCGATACTTGTCCTGGGGCTGGTTCTGCTCGATGACCGTTCCCAGGATGGAGGTGAGAGCCAATATTATGAGCGTCCAGATCGCCAACTTCAGCGAAATCAGGAAATTCCAAGCTTCCGTTGCGAAAGGCTTTCCCCGCTTCCGCTCGACGGCTGCGGGTACGGGGACAGGTTCGGTACGGACATCGGTAACGGTTTCCATAAGGGACTCCTTCCGTGAATACGGATCGAATGTTCGATTGCTCCGGGAAATAACACCCGCGCCTGCTTCCGTGGAAGCAGGCGATCAGGAGACGAATAAGCGCGGGGTCAGCTCCTTGGGGGGCGGAGGAACGAGATGAAAGGCGCTTCGTAGAATGTCGTGTATTCCGCAAACGCGAAGCGCTGCGTGCGGTCTTCGGGGGAAACGGTCACCGGAGAGGACTCGATGCATGGGGACACGCAATACGGGCAGCGAGCGCACGAAACATCGTCTCCCGCATGGCTTGCACCGATCCATGGATCGCACGTCGCCGCTTCCGACACGGACACGAACAGAAACAGCGCGAGGAGCGCGAAGGCGAATTTCGGGAGATGCGTCCGCAGGAACATTTTGTGAATTATACCCTGCGCCGGAAGGAGCACAAATGATTTTTTTTGCGAAGCGCCCCCCGTGCCTACCGGGGTGTTGCATGAACGTGGGACGCGCACAGGTGAACTTCCACCGTCACGTGAACCAGTCCGAGTTCCCCGGGAAGGAGGTCGCAATACCTGTCGGGATCCAGGGGACGGGAAGAAACGACGGCGATCTCCGCCGCGTAGATCCCCGGCCCCACGGACCAAACGTGCAGGTCGGAAACCCGGCTGTCCCCCTCGGTTTCGATCGCCTTTCGGATGGCCTCTCTCACCCCCCCATCGGCCTGCATATCGAGGAGCACACGAGCCGACGATCGGAGCAACCCCCACGACCAGTGTACGACGAGCGCCGCGCCGACCAGCCCCATGAAGGGGTCCATCCAACGTTGTCCGAGGTACTTGCCGGCGAGGAGGGCGAAGATCGCGAGGAAGGAGGTCACGGTGTCCGCCAGCACGTGAAGAAATGCGGACCGGAGGTTGATGTCCTTGTGTTCGTGACGGTCCGGCGAGCCCCCCCGAATTCCGAGAACGGCGAGGCATGCGCCGTTGACCGCCAGGCCGAGCACCGCGACAAGGATCGCCTGGTCGAACCCGATCGCCACGGGCGAAAGGAACCGCTTGACGCTCTCCCCCGCCATGGCCAGCGCGAACAGGGCGAGCATCGTCGCGCTCGCGAACGCCGCCAATGAGCCCACCTTGCCCGTTCCGAAGTTGAACCGCGAATCCCTGGCATGGGCGCGGGTGTATCGATAGGCGAACACCGAGACGGCGAGCGCCGAGGCGTGGCTTCCCATGTGAAGCCCGTCGGCCAGAAGCGCCATGGATCCAAAGGCGATTCCCGCGCCGATTTCGACGGCCATCGTCAGGACCGTGACGCCGCTGACGATCAGCGTTCGCCTTTCGGCGGATCTCTTCTCGTCCTGGCCGAAGACGTGGTCGTGCATCCATCGCTCAACGGATTCCGTGTGCATGTCGCCCTCCGTTTAAATTCAGTATTTATTATAGTCAGATAGCGAAGTAGCGGTTCCTTGGCGGATATTTTCTCTTGACACACCTGTCCGGAATCAATACCCTACTTATCCTATAGCATTAATGGTTTATAATAATTTCACCCGGAGGTCCAATGAAACGCCTGTTCGTCCTGCTCGCCCTGTCGCTCTTCGCCGTCTCCGCCGCCTACGCCGAACCGGTCAAGATCAACCTCCAATCCTGCTGCGTCACGGAGGACGCCACGACGAAGGAGATCCTCCCGGCATTCCGGAAGTACTACAAGGAGAAGTTCGGAAAAGACGTGGATGTCTCCGCCTCCTTCGCGGGATCGGGAACGCTGAAGAACCAGATCGTCGGGGGAGCGCCGGTACAGGTCGCCGTCCTCTCCTCGGAACTGTACCTGGACCAGTTGAAGGAGAAGGGATTCATCGCCTCCGACTGGCGGAAGAACCCCAACAAGGGAGCGGTGATCAAGTCCGTCATCGTCTTCGTCACGCGCAAGGACAACCCGAAGGGGCTTTCCGCCTTCGAGGACCTGGCGAAACCCGGCACGAAAGTCCTCCACGCCAGCCCGGACACCTCCGGAGGAGCGCAGTGGGCGATCTTCGCCATCTACGGAGCGGGCGCGAACTTCGCCAGCCTCACGTTCGGACCGGAGGACGGGGGAGTGAAGCTCCTTGCGTCGGTGGAAAAGAACGTGATCGCGCAGCCCGAGTCCGCCCGCCAGACCTTCGTTCAGTTCGACGCGGGGTTCGGCGACGCCATCGTCACCTACGAAAACGAGGCGCTGTTGGAGAAGGCCAAGGGGCGCGACTACGCGATCTCCGTCCCGAGGAAGACGATCGAGACGGAGTGGAAGGTGGCGCGGGTCGACAAAAACATCCGCCCGGAGCAGGAGCACGCGGTGGGCGAGTTGATCCGGTTCCTGTACTCGACGGAAGCCCAGCGCGCCTACGCGAAGTACGGTTTTCGTCCGGTGGACGCGAAGGTCGAAAAGGAGTTCCACGCGAAATACGCGAAGGTGGCTGAGCCGTTCACGGTCGACGACCTGGGCGGCTGGCAAAGCGCGCGGAAGAACGTGATCGAGAACGCGTGGAAGAAGACGCAGCGGAAGTAGACGCCGAGATGAGCCGGCCCCGGAACATGGACGCCCTGGTGCGGGGAGCCACTTTCACCGCCGCGCTGGTGCTGTTCTTCTTCCTGATCCTGCTGCCGCTCGTGTCGCTGAACCGGTACGCGGTGCGGGAAGGGATCGGGGTGTTCCGGGACCGGCTCGGCAATCCGGACGCGGTGGCCGCCCTCCGGCTGACCACCTTCGTCGCCCTGGCCACGACCGCGGTCAACGGCGTCCTCGGGACCGCCATGGCCTTTCTCCTGACGCGGTACCGGTTCCCGGGGAGGAAGGCGGTCAACGCCCTCGTGGACATCCCGCTGGCGATCCCCACGGTCGTCACCGGGTTCGCCCTGCTCCTGATGTACGGGCCTCTCGGCCCCGTGGGCAGGTTCCTCGGGGAGCGCAACATCCAGGTCATGTTCTCCTTCCCGGGGCTGCTCCTGGGCCACGTCTTCGTCACCTTCCCGTTCATGGTGCGGGCGGTGGGCGCCGTGTTGGAATCCATCCCGCAGTCCGGGGAGGACGCGGCCCGGACGCTGGGCGCCAAGGAGTGGCAGGTGTTCGCCTTCGTGACGATCCCCGCCGTCAAGGAAGGGATCGTCGCCGGGGCGTTCCTCACCTTCTCCCGCTCGCTGGGGGAGTTCGGCGCCTCCATCATGGTTTCCGGCAATCTCGTGGGGCGGACGCAGACCGGCCCGCTCTACATCTTCTCCCGGTTCAACACGGGCGACGTGGAGGGGGCGGCGGCCATCGCCATCGTCCTGGCGGTGGCTTCCTTCGTCATCCTCCTGCTCCTCCAGCTGTTCCAGCCGTCCGCGGGGAGGAAAGCCGCATGACCGGTCCGCACCTGCGCATCGACGGCATCCGGAAGTCGTTCGGCCGGAAGGACGTCCTGAACGGCGTCTCCCTCTCCGTGGAAACGGGGGAACTGCTGGCGATCCTCGGGCCCAGCGGGTGCGGAAAGTCGACGCTCCTGCGCGTTGTGGCCGGCCTGCTCCGCCAGGACCGCGGAGCGGTCCGGATCGCCGGGAAGGAAATGGACGGCGTGCCCCCCCGGGACCGCGGGATCGGGTTCGTCTTCCAGGACTACGCCCTCTTCCCGAAGATGACGGTCCGGGAGAACGCCGGCTTCGGGCTCCGCGTCCGGGGAACCCCTTCCCCGGAGATCCGCCGGAAAACGTCGGAGACGCTCGACCTGGTCGGGCTCGCGGAGGAAGCGGACCGGCCCGTCGATACGCTCTCCGGAGGCCAGCGCCAGCGCGTGGCCCTGGCCCGGGCCCTGGCCGTTTCCCCTTCCCTCCTCTTCCTCGACGAGCCGCTCTCCGCGCTCGACATCAAGGTCCGGGAACGGCTCCGCAGGGAGATCGCCGCCATCCAGCGAAAGGTGGGTATCACCACCCTGATCGTCACCCACGATCAGCAGGAGGCGATGGAGATGGGGGACCGGGTCGCGGTGATGAACGAGGGGCGGATCGAGCAGGTGGCCTCCCCGCGGGAAGTGTACCAGGAGCCCGCCACCGAATTCGTCGCGAAGTTCATCGGGGAG
>JAJZRM010000089.1 GCA_021802685.1 Deltaproteobacteria bacterium
TGCCCTTAAAGATCGACCGGATGATCTTCCGGATCGTGAGGATGGCGAACCCCCACGCGAAAAGGATCCCGACGAGAGCGCCGACAATGAGGATCCATTGCCCGCCCTTGGCGGTGGACGCGTCGTATTCAAAGTTCCTGTTCTGGGTCTTGAGGGTGGCTTCGCCCATTTCCTCGAGCGTCACGAAAAGACTCTGGTCGATCCCCTTGAACTCCGCGTCGACGGAGACGGCGTCCTTCCCGGAGAGGACCGCGGCGATCAGCTCGCCGCCTTTCTGCTCATACGGTCCCAGCTCCTCCAGGGCCATCTTGGCGATTTCCTTTTCATCCGTCGTCAGGGCGTTCTTCTCCATGGACTGGATGGCGGCCCGGAGCTTCCCGACCTGGGTCTTGAATTCCCCGGAATACTCCGGCTCTATCCGGGTCATGAAGTTCTTGGTGGCCACCACGGCCTTCCCCAGCGCCACTTGGGCGTCCATGGAGCCGGAATACCTCGCCACGTCGACCCGGACGAGGGTTTCGTATTTTCCCAGGAGCCAGTGGAGGGAGAAGACGGCCGCTCCCGTGCCGAAAATCATGATGACCGACATGACCCCGACCATGCCGTACATCTTTTTCGAAAGCGTCATCTTCATGGCTTCCCTCTCCTGGTCTTTTAATGCGCCGGCTGCCCCGGCCGTCGTCTTCTCCGCGGAAACACCGATGCCTCCTGCCGTCACTTATCGGCACACTTTCCGAAACTCTTTAGCCGCGTTTTAAAAAATCTCAGGGCTGTTTCAGGCTGGCCAGGTCGATGACGAACCGGTAGCGCACATCGCTCTTGATCACGCGGTCATACGCCTCGTTGACCTTCTGTATGGGGATGACCTCCACGTCGGAAACCACCCCGTGCCCGGCGCAGAAATCGAGCATTTCCTGCGTCTCGCGGATGCCGCCGATGAGCGAACCGGCCAGGTTGCGGCGCTGCATGACCAGCGGCGCGGCGGAAAGCGGCGTCGGATCCGGGATGCCCACCAGCACCATCGTGCCGCCGCGGCGGAGGAGTCCCAGGTAGGCGTTGTAGTCGTGTGTCGCGGAGACCGTATCGAGGATGAAATGGAAACGCCTGGCGTTTTCGCGGAACACTTTCTCGTCGCGCGTCGGGATGAAACCGTCGGCGCCGAGGGCCAGCGCGTCGTCCCGCTTGCCCGGGGAATGGCTGAGGACGGTGACCTTCGCGCCCATCGCCTTGGCGATCTTCACTCCCATGTGGCCGAGCCCGCCGAGTCCCACGACGGCGATCGAATCCCCGTCCTTGACGCCGTGGCGGCGCATCGGCGAGTAGGTGGTGATGCCGGCGCAGAGGAGAGGCGCCACCCGTTCCAGGGGCAAACCCGCAGGGATCCGCAGGACGTAATCCTCGTTCACGGTGATGCGCGTCGAGTATCCGCCGTAGGTGGGGGTCTTGCCGTCCCGCTCGTAGCTGTTGTAGGTGAGGCTCATACCCGGCTCGCAGAACTGCTCTTCCCCCTCCCGGCACGCCTCGCATTCACGGCACGAATCGACGAAGCAGCCGACGCCGACGGTATCGCCTACCTTCCATTTCCCGACCTGGTTGCCCGCCGCAACCACCTTGCCGACGATCTCGTGGCCGGGAACCATGGGGAAGATGGAACCGCGCCATTCGCCGCGCGCCTGGTGGATGTCGGAGTGGCAGATGCCGCAATAAAGGATGTCGATCAGGACGTCGCGGGGTCCCGGTTCACGGCGCTCGATGGAATAAGGCCCCAGGGGGGATTTCGCGGAAGCGGCGGCAAAAGCGGGTGTTTTCATCATATTTTCGGCCTCCATGGCGGTTTGGGTTCCCGTCCGGCGGATGATCGGACGGTGTTTCAGAGGATGCCGTTCCATCGATGCGCGTTTCCCGAAAGCCGGCATGTTTCCGGCGGTTTTCAAGATGCGTATACTGGACGCCATGGCAAGAACCGCACGGTCCATTTGGATCATGGTCGTCGCCGCCTGCCTGCCCCGCCCGTTGTCCGCCCAGCCCCCGTCTTCGGCCGAATCCTTGCCACCCGCCAAGTTGCAGGAATGTGTCCAGGTCGGGGACGACGAGGCGCGGCTCATGTGTTACGACAACGTTTTGGGCCGAACGCCCCCCGATTCGGCGGTCCCGGGCGGCGGGAGGAAGGGCGGCCTGCTGGACGGCCGCTGGGAACTCTCCAGGGAATCGAAGCGGGGCGCGTTCCGGCTGCGTCCCTATCAGCCGGTCTACCTTTCCCCCGTGTTCTGGACCAGCGACCGGAATCTCTTGCCGCATACGCCGAACCCGCGCACGACGGTGACCGACCCCCAGGAGCTGGACAGCCTCGAGGCGAAGTTCCAGCTCAGTTTCAAATTCAAGATGGCTGAAAACCTGTGGGGAGACAACGTCGACCTGTGGGGGGCCTACACGCAAAATTCACGCTGGCAGGTCTACAACGGCGACAACTCGCGGCCGTTTCGCGAAACCGATTATGAACCGGAAGTGATGCTGGTGGTGCGCAACGATTACGGCATCGCCGGCTGGCGGGGCCGCATGTCCGGCATCGGCTTCAACCACCAGTCCAACGGCCTGAGCGAGCCGCTGTCGCGGAGTTGGAACCGGGTGATGCTGCTCATCGGGCTGGACCGGGAAAACTGGGCGCTGGTCCTGCGGCCTTGGTGGCGTCTGCCCGAAGGCCAGGGCGATGATAATCCGGACGTCTCCGACTACCTGGGTCGCGGCGATATCCTGCTGGCGCACACGCGCCACGGGCATGTATTCAGCCTGATGGGGAGGCATTCCCTGCGCGGCGGCGGCCGGTCCCACGGCGCCTTGCAGTTCGAATGGGCATTCCCGGCCCGCGGTTCGCTGCGGGGCCGCCTGCAGGTGCTTCACGGTTACGGCGAAAGCCTGATCGACTACAACCACAGGGCTACCTGGATCAGCCTGGGGTTCTCGCTGGTGGAGTGGTTCTGATCCCCCGGCCCTCGACGGACGGGCGGAGGAGGCGGGTGAGGGGGAGGGTGGCGAAGATCACCGCCGCCAGGACCGACAGCGTCGCCGGGACGCCGGCCGCGTCGGAGAGAAGGCCGAAGAGCGGCGGTGCCAGCGCGCCCGCGCCGATGCCGATGGTGTAGAACATGCCGTAGACGCGCGAGCGGCGCTCCGGCGCCACCAACTCGGCGACGGTGCCGTACAGCACGGACGAGGTGCCGTTGAGCGCGATGCCGAGGACGGGCAGAAGGAACAGCGCCGGCGTCACGGGAAGGGCCAGGAGCAGCAAAATACCAAGGCCCGTGGCGGCCTCGGTGACGAGGACCGTCCGGATGATCCCCAGCCGCTCGGCCAGGAACCCGCAGACGAACTTCCCCGTGGCGCCTCCCGCAAAGGTCAACCCCAACGCCAGCCCCGTCAGGTCCATTTCCGCGCCCTTGCCCAGCAGGAGGAACGGCAGGTAAGTGAGGAAGACGGTTCGCGAGCCGTTGTCGATGCCGTGGATCGCCGAGAGCAGCGTGAAGCCCCGTCGGTTCCGGATTCCCCACCCGTCGCCGGGGCGGTCTTCTGCCGATGTCTGCCGGGGACTCGCGGGGCAGCCCACCATCGGTGCGAGGAGGAAGAAGATGGCGATCGAGGCGGCCAGGACGACCATCCCGATACCCTGCGCGGCCCAGCGCCAACCCGCCCACGCGGAG
The DNA here is from genome assembly GCA_021802685.1 of Deltaproteobacteria bacterium. Lineage (GTDB taxonomy): Bacteria > Desulfobacterota > Deferrimicrobia > Deferrimicrobiales > Deferrimicrobiaceae > UBA2219. The sequence continues at coordinate 3,696 of JAJZRM010000089.1, forward strand.
ACAAGGGCCGCCCCGGCCGGCCAGGTCACCTTGCCCAGGTCCCCCGAGAAGTTGTACGTCCCGAGGGCCACGCGGCGGCGCCCCGCTTCGTAAGCGCGGGCGACCAGGGAGGACGACAACGGATGTTGGGTGCCGGAGCCGAATCCCCCGATCATCAGGAACAAGAGGAGCGGAACGAAACCTACCGCGGCGCCGGCGCAGAAAAAACCGACGGACGTGAGGAACGTTCCGGCGGCCAGGACGCGCGGCTCGCCCCAGCGCTCCGCCAGGAACCCCGCCGGGACCTGGAACAGGGCGAGCGCGCCCGAGTATGCGGTGCGCAGCAGGCCGACCTGCGTGAAGGAAAGGGAGAACTCCCGCGCCCACACGGGGAAGAGGACGTACAGGAGATCGGAGCATCCGTCGTGCAGGAAGTGGATAGCGCAGCTTGCGGCGAGCGTAGCGCGGGCGCGCTGTGGGGCCATGACGGCGGATTCTTTCAATCGCCTTGCGAACTGTCAAGCCCGTGGGGAATCGGAACTCTCCATCGAACCCCCGAAACCACCGCTCCGGAGGGGCAGTCTAATCGTCAATATACCCTGGCCGGTCGGATGTCCTGCATGAATCCTCTTCCGTGATCCCTGCCGCCGCGCCGCAACAATTACCGTCGGTCGATCGCGACCTGTTCTCAACAGGAGGTGTTCCCCATGAGATCCCCGGTTCTTTCCATCCTCGCGGGTTTGGCCTGCGCGGTCCTGCTGCAGCCCCTTGAGGCGACGGCAGAGGCGCCGAGCCACAAGCATTACGAAAAACCGGAAGGCTATGACCGTCCGTCGCAGGGGGGAGTCCTCGCACCGAGGCTCCAGAACCTTGGCAGCCACACCTTCAAGGTCACCACGACGTCGGAGCAAGCACAGCGCTTCATCAACCAGGGAATGAACCTTGCGTACGGATTCAATCACGCCGAGGCCGCGCGCGCGTTTGCGGAGGCGGCACGCCTCGATCCCGAGTGCGCGATGGCCTATTGGGGCCATGCGCTGGTGCTCGGCCCGAACATCAACGCGCCGATGAACCCGGAGGACGAGCCGAAGGCGCTCGCGCTTGCGAAGAAGGCGATGGCGTTGAAGGGGAGCGCAACTCCCCGCGAAGGCGCCTACATCGAGGCGGTCGCCGCCCGTTACACCGGCAAGGCGGAGGATCGAAAGAAAGCGGACCGGGCCTTCGCGGATGCGATGCGCAAGGTCGTCGACGCCTACCCCGACGATCTCGATGCCGCGGCGATATACGCCGAAGCGCTGATGGACCTTCGTCCATGGAACTATTGGACACGCGACGGCAAACCGTATCCGGAAACCGAGGCGATCGTCCCCGTGTTGCAGTCGGTGATCGCGCGGAATCCAAACCATCCGGGCGCGGTACATTACTGGGTCCATGTTTGGGAGCCGACGGATACGCCGGAGCGGGCGGAAGCGGAAGCCGACCGGCTGCTCACCCTCGTGCCGGGCGCCGGACACCTGGTCCACATGCCCGGCCACATCTACGCCCGGGTCGGCCGGTATGCGGACGTCATCAAGGCGAACCGGATGGCGATCGCCGCCGCCGAGGATTACATCACCCAGTGCCGCGCGCAGGGAATCTATCCGCTCGGATACTATCCGCACAACGTGCATTTCCTGTGGATGGGCGCAACGATGGCGGGGCAGAGCCGGCTGGCGATTGACGCGGCGGACAAGACCGCGAAGATCATCCCGACCGATGCGGTGAAGCAGATGCCGTTCCTGCAGGGGTTCCTCGCCGTGCCGTACTGGGCCAAGGTGCGATTCAACCGGTGGGACGAGCTCCTGGCCGGGAAGTCCCCGGCGCACGATTCGCTGTATCTCCGGGGCGTTTGGCATTACGCCCGGGCCAGCGCCTTCCTGGGCAAGCGGCAGTTGGACGGTGCGGAGAAGGAGCTTGCGGCGCTTCGGAAAATCGTGTCCGACCCGGCGCCCGAAAAGGAGCCCGCGTCGTTTTCGGCGAACAAGGCGCCATCGATCCTCCGCGTCGCGCAGGAGGTCGTCGCCGGCGAGATCGCGGGGAGGAAGGGGGACATCGACACGGCGCTGCTGCACCTGGAGCGTGCCGTTAGGTTCGAGGACGCGCTGATCTACACGGAGCCTCCCGACTGGCACCTGCCCGTGCGGCAGACGCTGGGCGCCGTCCTGATGGAGGCCGGCCGCCCGGCGGAGGCGGAGGTCGTCTACTGGGAGGACCTCCGGCGGTGGTCCGAGAACGGCTGGTCGCTGTTCGGCCTGGCGAAGTCGCTTCGTGCTCAGGGCAAGTCGGACGAGGCCGCCGAGGTCGAGAAAAGGTTCCGCATGGCATGGGCGGACGCCGACGTCGAGCTTAAGTCTTCGCGGTCGGCCGCCCGCGGGCCGACCGCCCGCAGATGATCGGGCCTGCGATTCCATCGGCGCCCTCCTCCGCCCATCCATGGCGGCTCTTCTTCCTTTCGTCGGCGGCGCCTTGGAGTTCGACCCCCTCCTCCGGCACAGCATGAAAAAGGAGCCCAAGACATTCGTCCAGGGCTCCTTATGATTGCTGGTGCCGGAGGAGGGGGTCGAACCCTCACACCCTTGCGGGTACGGGATTTTGAGTCCCGCGCGTCTGCCAGTTCCACCACTCCGGCCTTCGCAGAGACCCTACTTTATACCTCGTTTCCCGTGTAGGATCAAACGGCTCCCGGGAGATGCGAAGGCGTATAATCAGGGACGTTCATGAGAACTTACGAAATAAATGGACACACAAGGGCTGTTTGATCTCTGTCCCTGAACTGCGGAAGTTCTCATGAACGTCCCGGTTCTGCGGTTCTGCGAGAGGTGATCCCGATGCGGCTTCCCGCCACCAAGATCGTCTGCACGATCGGTCCCGCTTCCGCGTCTTCATCCGTCCTTGCGGACCTGGTCCGCCGCGGGATGTCCGTCGCGCGGTTCAACTTTTCCCACGGGACGCACGATTGGCACGCCCGCGCCATCGCCGCCGTCCGTGCGGAGGCGCGGCGCCAGGGGCGCCATGTCGCGGTCCTGCAGGACCTGCAGGGTCCGAAGATCCGCCTCGGTCGCTTCGCAGGGGGCGGGGCCGTCCTCCCGCGCGGAGCCTCCTTCGCCCTGACCACCGGGCACGTAACCGGGAACCGCTCGATCTGCAGCGTCGACTACGCGGGGCTCCCCGCGGATGTGCGGCCCGGGGACCTCATCCTCCTGAACGACGGGATCGTCCGCCTGTCCGTCCAGGCGGTGTCGGGACGGCGGGTGCGGTGCCGCGTCCTGCAAGGGGGCGGGGTGGGGGACCGGCAGGGGGTCAATCTCCCGGAGAGGGAGGTATCCCTTCCGTCGCTGACGCGGAAGGACCGGAACGACCTCGCGTTCGGGCTCGGGCTGGGAGTCGACTACGTGGCCCTTTCCTTCGTCCGGTCGGCCGAGGACGTGCGCGGGCTTGTCCGTGCGATCCGGACGGCGGGCAAGGATGTCCCCGTGATCGCCAAGCTCGAGAAGCGGCAGGCCCTGGAGAACCTCGACGGGATCCTGTCGGCCGCGGACGGAGTGATGGTGGCCCGTGGAGACCTCGGCGTGGAGACTTCCCTGGAGGAGGTGCCGTACCTGCAGCAGCGGATCATCACGGCGGCCCTTGCCGCCGGCGTGATCGTCATCACGGCGACGCAGATGCTGGAATCGATGATACGGAACCCCGTGCCGACGAGGGCGGAAGTTTCCGACGTGGCCCACGCGGTATGGGACGGAACCGACGCGGTCATGCTGTCGGGGGAAACCTCCGTGGGGAAGTTTCCCGCGCAGACGGTGGAAACCATGCGGAAGGTGGTCCAAAGCGCCCAGCGCAAGATGCCGCCCGCCCCGGAAGACCTGTGGCGCCCGCACGGGATGGCGGGCGCGGTGGCCGATGCGGCGTGCCGGGCGGCGGCCGCCCTCCCGGCGCGGGCGGTCGTGGTGTTCACCCGTTCCGGGCGCACCGCGGGGATCCTCGCGGCATCGCGCCCCGCCGTCCCGGTCATCGCCCTTACCCCCTTGAGGGAAACCGCCGCGAGGGTGGCGCTCTACCGCGGGGTGGAGCCGCTGCTCTTCGAAGGGGATCCGGCCGCACCGGACACGGTGAAGCGGGCCGTGCGCCTCCTTCGCCGTTTTCGCAGGGCGGCGGCGGGCAACCCGTTGGTCCTGGTCCATGGGTCGGAAGCAGCCCACTGCGACCAGCTCCGGATCGTCACGGCCTGATCCGGCGATCGGCGGAAACGCTTGAAGGTTCCGGCGGCGGCGGGGATAATGGCGGCATGAATCTCATCGACATCGTGCTGGCCGTTCTGTTCGTCTGGTTCGCGGTCTCGGGGATAGCCCGCGGGCTGGTCCGGCAACTGTTTTCGCTCGGGGGGCTGATCGCGGGGCACCTGGCGGGGATCCGGTTCTACGGATACGCCGCTTCGACCTTGAAACTCACCTTCCGGTACTCGGAAGTGGCCGGGTACGTCATCGTTTTCCTGGCGGTCTACCTGGTCTTCCGCCTCCTCGGGACGGTGATCGAGGGAAGGATCCGAGCGTCGAAGCTGTCGGGCGCGGACCGGCTGATGGGGATGGGCGCAGGATTGGCGAAGGGCGCGTTGGTGGCGGTCCTGCTGGTGTTCCTGCTCGTGATCCTCCTGCCGGAGGATTCGAGCGTGCTTCGCGAGTCGAAGGCCGCACCCGCGGCGATCTCCGCGGGGCGCCGGCTCGCGTCGGTCTTTCCGGACCGGATCGCGGATTCCTTCCGCGAAAAGGTCCGGGCGGCGGAAAGGCCGCCGCGGGGCGGTTCCCCCGCCCGGAAGTAGCGGACCTTACCCCTTTACTTGACCCGCCGCAACGCCTTCTGCGAGTTCTTGATGGCGCACAGGTCGGCGCACATCGTGCAAGTCGATTCGTCGGTCGTCGGCATGCTGCCGCCGCGCCAGGCGCGCGCCCGCTCCGGGTCGATCGACACCTCGATCTGCGTCTTCCAATCGAAGTTCCGCCGGGCGTCGGCCATCCGGTTGTCCCGGTCCATCGCCCCGGGAATCCCCCGGGCGATGTCGGCGGCATTGGCGGCGATCCTGGTGGCGATGACCCCTTCCCGGACGTCTTCCACCGGCGGCAGGCGCAGGTGCTCGGAAGGCGTGACGTAGCAAAGGAAATCCGCCCCGTTCCACGCGGCGATCGCGCCGCCGATCGCCGAGGTGATGTGGTCATAGCCGGGCGCGATGTCGGTGACCAGCGGGCCGAGGACGTAGAACGGCGC
>JAJZRM010000090.1 GCA_021802685.1 Deltaproteobacteria bacterium
TCCTTCTACGGTCTTCACGCCGGGCCACCGGACCAGCCCCCAGGTGAAGAGGCGGTCCTTGTAGCTGTCGGCCGGTTTCTGGATGCAGTTGGTGTTGAAGATGATGGCGCCCGGGAAGGCGGCGAATTCCTTGTGCTGGTCCTGCCACGCGCCGCCGAAATTGCCGGCCAGGTGGGCGTATTCCTTCAGCCCGGGATATCCGTGGGCGGGAAGCATCTCCCCGTGGGTGTAGACGTTGACGCCGGAGCCTTCGGTCTGCTCGAGGATCTCTTCGAGGAAGCGCAGGTCGTGTCCGGAAACAAGGATCGCTTTGCCCTCCTTCGTGCCGAGCTGGACCGGGGTGGGGACCGGATGGCCGTACCTCTCGACGTGGGCCTGGTTCAGGAGTTCCATCGCCAGGTAGTTGATGCGGCCGGTTTCCAGGGCCATCCCGATGTTTTCCTCCAGGTCGAGGCGGTCATCGAGCAGGTTCGCAAGGGTCCTGTGCGTGAAGGCGTGGATCTCGTCCGATTCCTTGCCCAGGATGCGGGCATGGTGCGCGTAGGCCGCGTACCCCTTGACGCCGTAAGTTACGATCTCGCGCACCGAGTGGACGTCGGCGCTTACCCGGAAATCCTTGACGCCGTGCTGCTCGCCCAGCCGGACCTGCCCGGGCCGGTCGGCCGGCAGCTCCCAGTTCTTTGCGGCGGCAGGCACGAAACCGGTGTATGCGCGGCCATTGGCCTTTTCGAAGAGGTTCCTGGCCTGTTCGCGCAGGCGCACCGCTTCGGCGACGAAACCCGCGACGGCATCGGGATCGAAATCGACGTTGGTGACGGTGGTGAACAGGGCGTCGATCGTGAAACGGTCGACCTCCTCGTTCCGGACGCCCACTTCGCGCCCCATGTCCGCCCAGTAGGAAACCCCTTTCAGCGCGTAGACCAGCAGGTCCTGCAGGGCCGCGACGTCGGGCTGCTTGCCGCAAACGCCCACGACGGTGCACCCGGTTCCCTTGGAAGCCTGCTCGCATTGGTGACAGAACATCGACATGGTGTGTCCTCCTCGAGGTTTTGTTGATGGCTGTTGCCGATTCGTGGGATGAAGCATACTCCCCCGGGGACGGGTGCGCTTTGACCGATGTCAATTATCGGGGCGCCCGGGTGATAATTTATTTACCATGTACGAAAGTTGGGAGGCCCCATGCGGATGCGGGCGATATTCCGGGTTCTTTGCGCGGTTTCGGCGTTCCTGGCCGCCGCCGCGCCGCCGTCGCCGGCGGGAGCCATAACTTTCGCCGTGGGGGGCGCCCCCTCCGAGTTCGACCAGTGGGAGCGCCTGGCCCGCGAGTTCGAGGGGAAGACGGGAATCCGGGTGGAACTGCTGCGGCAGCCCACCGATACCGGTCTGCGGCGGCAGGGGCTTTCGGTGTCCCTTCAGGCGCGCGGATCCTCCCCCGACGCGTTCCTGATGGACGTGGCATGGCTGGCCCAATTCGCCGCCTCCGGGTGGCTCGAGCCGCTCGACCCGTTCCTCGGGAAGGAAGGGTGCGCCGGCCGGGAGGCGTTTTTCCCGCGGATGATCGACGCGGTCGACACGTACGACGGCCGCGTGGCCGCCCTGCCCGTGTATGTGGACGGCGGCCTGTTGTACTACCGGAAGGATCTCCTGGAAAAATACGGCCTGCCGGGGCCCCCCCGGACCTGGGACGAGCTTCTCCGGTATTCGGAAGTGGTCCAGCGGGGCGAACGCCGGTCCCGTCCGGGGTTCTACGCATTCGTTTGGCAGGGGGCCCAGTACGAAGGGCTGGTGTGCGACTTCCTGGAATTCGCGGGCGCGTCCGGGGAATTCGGCGTGGAAAACGGCGCGGTGGTCATCGATACGCCCCGAAACCGGGAGGCCCTGCGGTTCATGCGCGACCTGATCGGGAAATACGGCATCTCCCCGCCGAACACCTATACGGACATGCGGGAGGAGGAAGTGCGGACCTTCTTCCAGGAGGGGAACGCCCTCTTCGAGCGGAACTGGCCTTACGCCTTTGCGCTCCATGAAAGCCGGGGTTCCCCGGTCCGGGGGAAGACCGGTGTGGCGCCGCTTCCGGGATGGAGTCCGGGCGGGGGCGCGGCCTCCCTCGGGGGGTGGCACGCGGGAATCTCCCGGTTCAGCGAATCCAAGCCCGAAAGCGCGAAGTTCCTCTGTTACCTGGCATCCTACGATACGCAGAAGGACCTCGCGCGGCGGCTCGGCTGGAACCCGGCCCGAAGGGACGTCTACGCCGATCCGGAGCTGCTCGCGAAGAACCCCCATTTTCCGGAGCTGCGGGCCGTCTTCGAAAACGCGCGACCGAGGCCGCTTCTTCCGTACTACAGCCGGCTCTCGGCGATTCTCCAGCGTCACGTGAACGCCGCCCTGTCGGGGATGAGCACGCCGGAGGAGGCGCTTTCGGCGGCCCGGAGGGAGATGCAGGCGATCGTCTCCCGGTATCGCTGATCGGAGGGACGCATGGGCGGGGACCGGACGATCCGGGAGACGCTTCGCGGCTGGGCCTTCCTTGCGCCCCTTGCCGTATTCATCCTGGGGTTCGTTTTCGTCCCGGTGGCCGGAACGTTCATCGACAGCCTGCACCGGGAGGTCACGTTCCTGCCGCGAGCCTTCATCGGGCTCGGAAACTACCGGTCGCTTTCGTCCGACCCGTGGTTTTGGCAGTCGCTCCGCTTCACCGTCCTGTTCGTGCTGGTGTCCGTGCCGTTGGAACTCGTCCTGGGCATGGCGTTCGCCCTCCTCCTGCATCGGCCGTCCCGGGCCCGCGGCGCGCTTCGGGCGTGCGTTCTCCTCCCATGGGCCGTCCCCGCGGCGGTTTCGGGGAGGGTCTTCGAGCTGGTATGCAATTTCCAGTACGGCCCGGCGAACTACATTGCGGAGCGCCTCGGGCTGACCGTTGGTCCCGTGAACTGGCTCGGGTCGGCGTGGGGGGCGTTTTTCGCCCTGGTGGCGGGCGATACATGGAAAACCGCGCCGTTCGTGGCGGTCCTGTTCCTGGCGGGACTGAGCGCCATCCCCGGGGACCTGTACCGCCAGGCGGCGGTGGACCGTGCCGGACCTTTGCAGCGTTTCACGCGGATCACCCTGCCGCTGCTTCGGCCGGTCGTCGTCGTGGCCCTGCTGTTCCGGACGATCGACGCCCTTCGGGTCTTCGACCTCGTCTTCGTCCTGACCAGGGGAGGCCCGGGGGGAAGCACCACCTCCCTCTCCCTGTACGGGTACGACGCCTTCGCCGGTGGGGACGTCGGGTACGGGTCGGCGGTATCCGTCGTCCTGTTCCTGGTCGCGTTCGCCCTTTCCGCGGCGTACGTCCGGATCGGCCGGTTCGGGAGGGGGCTGTCGTGAACGGGGAGGGGCGGACGCGGCTGCCGTACCTCGCCGCCGCCGCGGCGATGACCGCCTATTGCATCGGGCCGATCGTGTTCATGGCGTTGACGGCCGTGAGCCGGCGCCCCGACTTCCTTTCCCCGGGCGCGGGGCTCGAATTCACGGCCGCGCATTTCCTGGAGGTGCTCCGGACGAAGTCCCTGCATTTCCTCGAGTATTTCCGGAACAGCCTCGTCGTCTCCGCGGTCAGCGCGGCGTTGTCCGTATCCGTGGCGGCGCCGGCGGCCTACGCCATCACCCGCCTGGAGGTCCCGGGAAGGACCGCCGTCCTGTTTTCGGCGCTCGCCGTGTCGATGTTCCCCCAGGTGTCCCTGGTGGGTTACCTGTTCCGGCTGATGACCTCCCTGGGGTGGATCAACACATACGCCGCCTTGGTGCTTCCGTATACGGCCTGGATCCTGCCCTTGTCCCTGTGGATCCTGACCAGCTACTTCTCCAGCGTGCCGCGGGACCTCGACCGGGCGGCGCTCATCGACGGGTGCGGTCCCCTGGAAGCCCTCCGGAAGGTGATCGTGCCCGTGGCCGCCCCCGGCATCTTCTCGACGGCGCTCCTGGCGTTCATCTTCGCGTTCAACGAGCTCCTGTTCGCCCTGATGCTGACGACGGACCACCACGCCCGCACGATCCCCGTGGGCGTCGCCCTCTTCGAGGGGCTGCACGGGGAGATCCCTTGGGGCGCGGTCATGGCCGCCGCCACGCTCTCCACCGCGCCGGTCGTGGCGTTGACCCTTCTTTTCCAGCGGCGGATCATCCAGGGGTTGACCCGGGGGGCGGTCAAGGAATGAACCTCGACTTCCGGAACGTGGCCAAGACTTTCCCGTCGTTCCGCGGCGCGGTCCCCGCGGTCCGGGATGCGAACTTTTCGGTCGGGGACGGCGAACTGTTCATCCTTCTGGGGCCCAGCGGTTGCGGGAAGTCCACGATCCTCAACCTGGCGGTGGGGCTGGAGCGGCCCACATCGGGCGAGATCCGGTTCGACGGGGAAATCGTCGCCTCCCGGGAAAGGGGGATCTTCGTCCCGCCCGGAAAGCGCAACGTGGCGATGGTATTCCAGGGCTACGCGCTCTACCCCCATCTGAACGTTCGGGAAAACATCGCTTTCCCGCTCCGCGTCGCCGGGGAGGCGCGGGAGGAGATCGACCGCTCCGTCGCGCGGACCGCTTCCATGCTCGGCATCGAGGAACTGCTCCGGTCCCGGCCGTCGGAACTCTCCGGCGGGCAGCGGCAGCGGGTGGCCATCGCCCGCGCACTGGTCCGGAAGCCGCGGCTCTTCCTCCTCGACGAGCCGCTTTCCAACCTGGACGCGGCCCTCCGCGCGGCGACCCGGGCGGAGCTGCGCCGCCTGCAGCGGGCCCTCGGCGTCACCACCCTGTACGTCACGCACGACCAGACCGAGGCGATGACGCTCGGCGACCGGATCGCCCTGTTGCGCGACGGCCGCATCCTTCAGACCGGAACTCCCCGGGACCTTTACGAAAAACCGGAAACGCCGTTCGCCGCTTCCTTCATCGGCCCCTACCCGATGAACCTGCTGAAAGCCGTCCTGGAGGAGGAAGGCGGGGTGCGCTTCGTCCGGTTGGGGGCGGAACGGCTGCCTCTCCCGCCGGACCGGGTTCCCGGGGAACGCCGTCCCGGGTCCCGGAACGTCCTCTTCGGCATCCGCCCGGAGCATGTCCGCGCCGTCCCGGAATCGCCGGAGCCCGCGCCGCGCGGGATCGTCACGGCCGTGGAGCATCTCGGGCGGGAAACCGTTGTGACCGCGGACATCGGCGGCGCTTCCCTCCTGGCCGTCGCCGGGGAAGGAACGTGGAAGGAGGGGGACATCGCGCGGCTTGAGATCCCGATGGAGTTTTCTCATGTGTTTCCGGAAGGGGACGATCCGTCGTAGGGCATCGCGTGGGAGCATGCCGCCGCGCGAAAATCGCAAGAATCGGGTTGTCGGCCTTTCCGCCCGGTGTCATCGTTTAAGGGGATGCGGAACGGAAAGGCGGGAGGAGAACATGGGCACGGACGACTACGCGCGCGTTGAAAAAGCGATCCGATACCTCGAGAGGAATTTCCGCAACCGGCCGAACCTGGAGGCGATCGCCCGGGAAGCGGGTCTGAGCATGTACCATTTCCATCGGCTTTTCACGAGATGGGCCGGAATCAGCCCGAAGCGGTTTCTCCAGTACCTCGCCGCGGAATACGCGCGGGGACTGCTCAGGGAGTCGGCGAGCCTGCTCGACGCCGCCCATGAAACCGGGTTGTCGGGCCCCGGACGTCTGCACGACCTGATCGTCAACGTCCATGGGGTCACCCCGGGGGAATTGAAAAACGAGGGGGAAGGACTGACGATCCGGTACGGCGTTCACGAGGGACCCTTCGGGGATTTTTTCCTCGCGGTGACCTCGAAAGGGGTTTGCGCTTTGTGGTTCCTTTCGGGGGACGGCGCCGGAAAGGCGACGGAAGAACTGCGGAAATCGTGGCGGCGGGCGAAGCTGGTGGAGGATCCGAAAGGCACGAAAGCGGTGGCCGGCAGGATCTTCGGTCCGCCGGGCCGGAGGAGCGCGCCGAAGCTGAACGTGATCGTCAAGGGGACCAATTTCCAGGTCAAGGTGTGGGAGGCGCTGGTCCGGATCCCTCCGGGTTCGGTCGTCTCTTATGAAGCCGTCGCCGCGCGGATAGGCGCTCCCCGCGCCGTGCGGGCGGTCGGAAGCGCGCTGGCCCGGAATCCCGTGTCATTCCTTGTCCCTTGCCACCGGGTGATCCGGAAGACGGGCGCCATCGGGAATTACGGAGGGGGCACGGTCCGCAAAAAAGCGATGATCGCCTGGGAAGCGGCATGGTACGATCCCAACCATGAATAAACGGGTTTGTGCGATGGCCATGGCGGCGCTGATCGCGGGCGCATTCGTGGCGTTCCGGCCTGCCTGGGGGCAGGACGCCGGATCGCCGGGCCCCGGCTACCATCCCGTCGAACTGTCGGCCGGCGAAACGTTCGATGTCTGCAGGTCCGGGCAGGTCGTTTGTCCGGCGACCATTCCCATCTGCGACGACCCGAAGGTCGTTGTTCCGGTCGACTTGACGGACGGGCTCGGGTACAAAGGGTTTTCTCCCGGGACGACGCTCTGCTCCGCGGCCTCCGCCATCGGCCCGCGCCGCGTCTTCCGCATCAACGTGCGCTGATACCACCGGTGGGCAAGCGGCGGAACAACGTCTGGCTCAAGCCGCTGCTGTTCGTCGCCTTCATCGCCGGGCTGGGGGCGCTTCTGTACGCGACGGGGGGGGTCCAGTTTTTCCTGGACCGGGGCCGCCTGACGCGTTTCCTCGAATCCCTGGGGCCTTGGAGCTTCGCGGGGTTCATCTTCCTGCAGATCGTCCAGGTGACCGCGGCGCCGATCCCCGGGGAGATCACCGGGTTCCTCGGGGGTTACCTGTACGGCCCCTTTCTTGGAATCGTCCTGAACACGATCGGCTTGACGTCCGGGTCCGTCATCGCCTTCCAGCTCTCGAGGATGTTCGGGAGGCCGGCGGTCGACCGGTTCGTCGATCCGAAAACCATGGAGCGCTTCGACTTCCTCCTGCACCACAAAGGGAAATTCCTGGTGTTCCTCCTGTTCCTTCTGCCGGGGTTCCCCAAGGATTATCTCTGCTATATCCTCGGCTTGGGCCACCTGACCCTCCTGGAGTTCGTGGTGATCGGGGCGTCGGGGCGGCTGCTCGGAACGATCATGCTCACCTTCGGGGGATCCTTCCTGAGGCAGCAGAAATACATGGAACTTTACCTGCTGACGGGAGTGGGGGTCGTCATCGCTTTCCTCGTCCTGGTCTACAAGGACACGCTGGAGCGCTGGTTGAAGATCCTTCACGAAAAACGGCGCAGGAAATGATTCATGCCGGGTTTCCGCCGGGGATCTGTGATACGTTGTACGCATGGCGAAGGATGACCTGGCGAACCTGGAAGGCACCGTGACCGAGGCCCGAGGTGGAGGGAATTTCGTCGTCCAGCTGGAAAACGGGCAGACCCTTACGGCCAAACTCGGAGGCGGGATGAGGCGGTTCCGGATCCGGGTCATCGTCGGGGACCGGGTCACCGTGGGGGTGTCTCCCTACGATCCTTCCCACGGGCTGATCCTCTACCGCCACAAGGTCTGACCTGTTTTATTTCGGTAAGAAAGCGGGCAGTTGCCATCCGCTCGATTTTGTGCGAAGAATATAATCCCTAAAAACCGTTCAAGCCGTCGGAGGCCATGGTCCGGACGAAGGGGCGTTCACACAAAATTCGGTCCATCGTCCTGGTGGCGGCGTGCTCGATGGTGGCGTCCGTCATCGTGGCGGGGTGGCCCGTGCTGTTTTCCCAGGGAACCGGGAAGATCCTTGCGGTCGCATCGCCGTTCTCCGGCTTGCCGGCCCACGACGCGACGGCCGAAGATGAGCCGGATTCCCACGGCCCCTCCTCGACGGCCGGCATGACCGCCCTGTGGGAGTCGTTCGCTCCCGTGATTCATCCCCCGCAGGGCAGGGGGACGATCTCCCCGGTATCCGTTCACATCCACTGTTCCGCGCATATCCCAAGGATATTCCACCCTCCGAGCGTCTGATTTCCGTCACGTTCTCCCCCGGCAGCCGGCGAAAACAGCTATGGAGGATGAGGCATGAAGACTTATACCTACACGGTGCTGTTGGCCCCGAAAGCGGATGGCGGATACCGCGTGCAGTGCCCCGCGCTGCCCGGAGTCCGTGCCTATGGAGACACCAGGAAAGAGGCGATCCAGAACATCCGGATCTCCATCAGCCATAAGCTGGACACGCTGCTCGCGAGCGGAAAAAGGATTCCCAGGGACGGCGACCCGGTCGCCCACGCCGCGCAGTAAGCTGTAAAAGTATCTGAGGAGAGGGCCCCGGGGGAGTCCGCAGGACCGTTCCGGTTACCGCGAATTCTTCCGGATCCGTTCCACCGCCTCGGTCACGTTGTCGCGGCTTCCGAAAGCGGACAGCCGGAAGAACCCCTCGCCGGAAGGCCCGAAGCCGCTGCCCGGGGTGCCCACCACGTGGCACTCCGTGAGCATCTTGTCGAAGAAGTTCCACGAGGAGAGGCCGCCCGGGGTCTTCAGCCAGATGTAGGGAGCGTTTTCGCCTCCGTATACCGTGAATCCCGCCTCTTTCAACCCGTCCCGGATGACCTTCGCGTTCCCCATGTAATAGTCGATCGTCTCCTTCGTCTGCCGCCATCCCTCGTCGGAATAGACCGCCGCCGCCGCTTTCTGGACGGGGTACGATACGCCGTTGAACTTGGTGGCCTGTCGCCGGTTCCAAAGCGGGTTCAACGGCACGCGCTCTCCCGAAGCCGTCCTCGCCGCCACTTCCTCCGGCACGACGGTGTGGGCGCACCGGACGCCGGTGAACCCGGCCGTCTTGGAGAAGCTGCGGAATTCGACGGCGCACTTTTTCGCCCCCTCGACCTCGTAGATGGAGTGGGGATAACCGGGTTCCGTGATGAACGCCTCGTACGCCGCGTCGTAGAAGATCACCGCGTCGTTGGCCAGCGCATAGTCGACCCATCCTTTCAGCTG
>JAJZRM010000091.1 GCA_021802685.1 Deltaproteobacteria bacterium
CCGATCTGAAGCTGGGGGCGTTCTTCAACACCCAGCGGATGGTGCGGGAGTACGCGGAGTCGTCCTATCTCCCCGCGCATCGGGGGGGGGGGCGGCTTTCGGCGGACCATTGTTCCGCCGCCAGGGCGTTGGCCGCATGGCGGTCGCGGGTGGCCGCGGCATGGCCGGGCGTTTCGATCCGGGTCGACGATATCCGGCGGCACAGGGACATGCGGGTAGGGGACACGGTGGGGGCGGCCGTCCGGGTCCGGTTGGGCGACCTCGCGCCCGCCGACGTGACCGTCGAGATCCTGCACGGTCCTTACACCGCCGGCGGCGGCATCCGCCAGGGATTGGTCCTGCCGGCGCTCCATGAAAAGCGGGAAGGGGACGAGGAGATCTACCGGGTGGAGGTCCCGTGCGTCAGCAGCGGCCGGTACGGGTTCGCCGCGAGGGTCGTTCCCCGGCACCCGGATCTCGTCAACCCGCTCACGCCCCTGCAGTTGACATGGGAGCCGCCTACCGGCGGGTAAGAAAGGACGGTCCCCGCCGATAGCGCTCGGCGCACTCCGCTGCGGTCATCCCCAACAGGTAGCCGATCCGCAGGCGCCACATCAGCAGGATCGTCCGCGCCGGTCCCCATCGTTCCCATCGCCTTCCCGAGGATCCGACCCGGTGAGGGAGCAGGGCGGTTTTCCCTTCGCGGGTCATCCGCCGCGACAGTTCCACGTCTTCCATCAGGGGGATTTCCGGGAAGCCGCCGCAGGCGCGAAACGTCTCCGCGCGCAGGAAAATCACCTGGTCTCCGGTGTACGATCGGGTGAGAAGCGACCGCAGGTTGATCGCGCGTCCCGTGATCCGGAGCGCCGTCCTGGCGTAGACCCCCGCGCACGGTGAGGGGATCAGCCGGATCCGGAAGGCCCCTCCCACCAGGGCGCCGTCCTTCATCGCATCGAGAACGGATACGGTCCCTCCGGGAGGCAGGAACGTGTCCGCGTGGAGGAACAGGAGGATCTCCCCGCGGGCCGCCGCCGCTCCTGCGTTCATCTGGCGGGCCCTTCCCTTGGGAGTGGATATCACCGCGTCGGCAAGGTCCCTTGCGATCGCGACGGTCCGGTCCATGCTCCCTCCGTCGGCCACGACGACCTCGCACGCCCCCGATTCCCTGCACGAGCGGATCGTTTCCGGCAGCGTTCCCTCCTCGTTCAAGGAGGGGATCACAACGGAGATCGGGGGGGCTGGAGGGGGACGCTCTTTCCCTTCATCCTTACCCAAGGGGGGGCTTCCTCAGCCGCTTCACGAGGGCGGGGATGAAAAAGGACAGGATCAGCAGGGCGACCGGCGCCAGGGTGTCGAGGGTAAGGAGGTCCGTCGGCCGCCGATACGCGGCGAGGAGCTCCTTCATCGCGCCGATGAAATACGTGACGATGAAGACGGGAGGCAGCAACCCCAGCGTCGTTCCGAGGAGGTACTCGCGGAACCGGATCCGGGTGGCTCCCGCGGCGTAGTTCAGGACGATGAAGGGGAACCAGAAGATCCTGAGGTAGAAGATCACCGAGAACCCTTCCTCGGCGGCTTTCCGGTCGAGCCAGGGAAGCTTCGTTTCGAGGAAGTTCCTGGCCACTCCGTGGAGGAAGTACCTGCCGAGGAAAAAGGCGATCGAGGCGCCCAGGATGTCTCCCGCAAGGTTGTAGAACATCCCGTAAAACTTCCCGAAGATGACGGCGCCCGCGACGGTGAAGGGCGTGACCGGGGCGGCCAGGCTGCCGATGGCGTACATGAGGATGAAGAGCACGGGTCCCAGCGGGCCGGCCCCCTGCACGAGATGGTCCAGGCGCTCCACGAGGACCTTTCTCCCCGCGTGGGTATGGAACAGGGCGCCCGTCGGCGTGAGGAAAAGGAGGTACGCCGCGGCTCCCGCGAACAGCAGGAACGCGACGAGCTTGACGATGTCCCCCGAACGTTTACGCAACATCGGTTCCCCCGGCCATCCCGGCATATTACAACACCGGGCGTGTCCGATGGAGACCATGTCCCCTGCCCATTTTTCGCGCGAGACGGTAAGATGGACATGTTTTCGATATTTCCAGGCACGGGGAGGCATGAGCCATGCGGACAGGCCGGTTCGGAAAGGGAGCCGCCGCGCTGCTGGCGGTAGTCCTTGGCGTTTTCGCCACGGGATGCTTCGGCAAGTTCCAGCTGACGCGGAAGATTTACGACATCAACCAGTCGGTGGAGCAGCCGTACCTGCGCAGCGCGGTGACCTGGGTCTTCGTCATCGTCCCGGTGTACGGGATCGCCGGCCTGCTCGACTTCGTCATCTTCAATACGATCGAGTTCTGGTCCGGGGAAAACCCCATCGCGCGCGGTCCTGTGACGAAGGTATACGCGCAGGGGAACGGGAAGGCGGTCCTCACCCTTCACCGCGACGGTCCGGGGACGTCGGCGACGATCCGCCGGTATGAGGGGGGGTCCCTCGTCTCGACCCTTCGGATCCGCGACGAAGGAAACGGCACGGTGACGGCGGTCGAAACGGCGGCCGGGAAGAAGGTCCGGGAAATCGCGGCGGTCGGCGGCGGCGACGGTTCGGTGGCGTTGACCGTGGCGGCGGATGAAACCTTCGTGGAAAGGTATTCCGCACCGGCCGTCCGCACGCAGATGGAGCGTGTGGCGCGGATCGCATCGGATGCCCGGCGGGCGGCGCGCGGAGCCGCCGGGACGTTCCCCACGGCGGCGGCGAAGACGGCTCCGGCGTACGGGGGCTGATCCCCCGGGGGCCGCTTTCTCTGGAGGCACCATGAAATTCCCGTTTTCAAGGTCCCCGCTCCGCGACCGCGGGTTGCAGTTCAAGCTCACGCTGGTCATGCTCATCCTCTTCGTCTTCTCGCTCGGCTCCGTGTTCGTCCCGTATTACATGGGGCGGGAAGCGCTGAAGAAGGAGATCGAGACCAGTTTCCTCGACCTGTCGAACGCGATCAGCGTCAGCGTCGACCAGCTGACGACGACCGGTGTTTCCGAAGAGGACCGCCTGCTGCACTACGTGGAGTCCCTGAAGAAGTCGGGAATCCGGGAGGTTTCCATCGTCGGGGAAGACATGGGAGTGATCGACAGCACCAACCCGAAGGCGATCGGCCGCCCGGCGAAGATCAAGCTGCCCCCGAAGAAACTGGTGATCACCGCCTCCTTCGGGGACGACACGGGGGAGAAGATACAGTCCAGGGATCTCGTGGTCCCGGTGAAGGTGGGGGGGGACACGCTCGGGTACATCCACGTGCGGATGCAGATCGACGACTTCACGGAACCGATCCGCAAGAACATCTACCTGCGGGTCTTCACCACGCTCCTGATCTTCTCCCTGGGGCTCATCCTGGCGGTCAGCATCTCCTCCCACTACGTCTCGCCGGTGGAACGCCTGGCGCGCGCGGCGGAAAAGGTGGCCGCGGGGGACCTCTCCGTGGAACTTCCCGTGAAGGGGAAGGACGAGGTGGGCCGGCTGACCCGCGCGTTCAACGAGATGATCGCCCGGCTCCGCCAGAACCGGGAGCTGGAAGAGAAGGTGCGGGAGAGCCAGTACCTGTCCCACCTGGGGAAGCTCTCCTCGGGGGTCGCCCACGAGATCCGAAATCCGCTGAACTTCATCGGGCTCGCCGTGGACCACCTCGACACGCTCTCGCCGGCGGCCGGCCCCGAGGCGGAAACCGAAAAGCGGAAGGTCATCGTCCGGATCAAGGAGGAGATCGGCCGGCTGAACGACCTGGTGACCAACTTCATCATGTACGGGCGGCCCCCCGAGCTGCAGCGCGCGCTGGTCCGCGTGCCGGAACTCCTTGAGGGAGTCCTGCGGATGGCGCGGGAGCGCCTCCTCGCGAACGGGATCGCCTGCCGCCGGGATTTCCGGGACGGGGGAGAGGCGATGGTCGACCCCGACATGATCCGAAGGGCCGCCCTGAACCTGGTGGTCAACGCCATAGAGGCCATGCCGAACGGCGGGGAACTGCGGGTGTCCGCGGGACCGGTGGGCGACGGAAGGTATACCTTCGTCGTGGAGGACACGGGCGTCGGGATCGACGGGAAGGACCGGGAGAAGATCTTCGAACCGTACTTCACGACCAAGCCGTCGGGCCTTGGACTCGGGCTGATCCTCACGAAGAAGATCATCGATGCGCATGGCGGAGAGATCCTGGTGGAGTCGGAGCCGGGGAAAGGGACGCGGATGCGGGTCTTCCTGCCGGGAGGGAATCTCCGGATGGAGCAGGCATGAAGGGGACGATCCTGGTCGTCGACGACGAGCGGAACCAGCGGGAAATCCTCGGCGCGATACTGAAAAGCGAAGGGTACAACCCCCTGCTGGCGGGCGGCGGGGAGGAGGCGCTCCGGATTCTCGAGCGGGAACCCGTCGACCTGGTCCTGACCGATCTCATCATGCCCGGGATGACGGGGGAGGAGCTGATCGACGCCGTCCTGTCCCGCACCCCCGGCATGCCCATCCTCCTGACCAGCGCCTACGGCACCATCCAGACCGCGGTGGAAGCGATCAAGAAGGGGGCATACTACTATTTCGAGAAGCCGGTCGACCGGGCGCGGCTCCTCATCATCATCGACCGGGCGATCGAAAACCTCCGGCTTCGCGAATCCCACCGGATGCTGTCCGAAAAGCTCTCCCCCGGATCCGTTCCCATCCTCGGGGAGCACGCCGTGATCCGGGAGATCAAGCGGATCCTGCCGCGTGTCGCCCGGAGCGACAGCACGATCCTCCTGACGGGAGAGAGCGGCACAGGGAAGGAGGTGCTCGCCCGCAACGTCCATTCGATGAGCGGCCGCAGCGCCAAGCCGTTCCTCGCCGTCAACTGCGCGTCGCTTCCGGACACCCTCTTCGAGAGCGAGCTGTTCGGCCACGAGCGGGGGGCGTTCACCGGGGCGGTGCGCCGGGAGATCGGGCTCTTCGAGGCGGCCGAAGGGGGAACGATCTTCCTCGACGAGATCGCCGAGGTCAAGCTGGAAACCCAGGCGAAACTGCTGCGCGCCCTCCAGGAGAAGGAGATCCGCCGCGTGGGCGGGAAAGAGAACATCCCGATCAACGTCCGCATCGTGACCGCCACGAACCGGGACCTCGAAGAGGCCGTGCGGGAAGGGAAGTTCCGGGCGGACCTCTTCTACCGGCTGAACATCGTCAAGCTGAACCTGCCGCCGCTCCGGGAGCGGATTTCGGACATCCCCATCCTCGCGGAGAACTTCCTCGGGAAACACGGGGAAAAGGGGGTGCCGCCCGTCCGCGAGATCTCCAGGGAGGCGATGCGTTTCATGATGCGTTATCCCTGGCCCGGGAACATCCGCGAACTCTCCTCGGTCATCGAACGGGCGGTGGTGCTGGCCGAAGGGGGAAAGATCGGTCCGGAAGAGTTGCCGCAGGAGTTGAGGGAGGATGCGGACGCCGTTCCGCCCAAAGCGTTCGATCTTCCGCCCCAAGGGGTGAATTTCGAAAAGGTCGAGGAACACTTGCTGCGGCAGGCGGTGGGACGGTCCGGTGGTGTCCATGTCCGCGGGGCGGAGCTGCTGCAAATGAGCTACAAGGCATACATTTACCGATTGAAGAAGTTCGGCATCCTTCCGTCCTGACCTCCTGCCTCCCCGATCGAGGGTTCCTCAAATAAGGAAGGCGTGCTCCATTTGGGGAATTCTCTGGAGGGAAGGCGCGGCGGGTAATAGAACAATCTCATGTTTTTCCATCGGTTTGGTTTCATGGATCCGTTGGCATCGTCCCTGCAGGTTCCTTGGCAAAGATCCCTATAACCGTTGTGAAGGAGAAAGAAATGAAGAGAATGTTCTCGCTGTTCCTGGCCGTTGCGTTCGCCGTCTCGATGGTCGGCTTCGCGTTCGCGGCGGAGAAGGCCGCTCCGAAGGCCGAGAAGGCCGCTCCGATGATGGAGAAGGCCGCCCCCGCGATGGACAACGCGGCGGAGAAGAAGATGGAGAAGAAGGCCGAGAAGAAGGCAAAGCCGGCAAAGAAGGCAGCGAAGTCGAAGAAGGCGAAGAAGGCCGAGAAGAAGGAAGAGGCCCCGAAGGCAGAGGCTCCCGCGCCGGCCCCGATGGAAAAGAAGTAACGACCGGACGAAGGGAACAGCGGCCCGGCCCCACAAGGGCATACGGGACGTTCGGGCAGGGGGACACAATCCTCCTGCCCTTTTTTATTCCCTTTTTCGCCACGCTTTGCGCGGCGGAGCATTTGACTTTTGACCGTGTGTCTGTTACTAACTATTTTTTGCTTATACCATGGCTGCCACCACCCCAAATGCCCACAGGAGAATACCCGCATGAAGGTCCTGGCGTTGGACAGTCTGCAGCAGGTCGGCATCGATGTGTTCATAAAGGAAGGGATCGAGGTCGACGTGAAGGGCAAGATGACGCCCGAGGAGCTGGCGGCGGTCATCAGCAACTATGACGCGGTGGTGGTCCGGGGCGCCACAAAGGCCACAGCGGCGACCTTCGAGAACGCCACGCGGGTCAAGGTCATCGGCCGGGCCGGGAGCGGAACGGACAACATCGACAAGGTAGCCGCCACGAAGAAGGGCATCGTCGTGATGAACACGCCGGGCGGCAATACGGTCACCACCGGGGAACACGCCGTCGCGTTGATGATGGCGCTCGCCCGGCAGATCCCGCAGGCCACCGCTTCGATGAAGGCCGGGAAGTGGGAGAAGAACAAGTTCATGGGCACGGAGCTCACCGACAAGGTCCTGGGGATCGTCGGTCTCGGAGCCATCGGGAAGGTGGTCGCGGAGCGGGCGGTCGGGCTGAAGATGGTGGTGGTCGCATACGATCCCTACGTGTCGAAAGAGGACGCGGGACGCCTGGGCGTGGAGATGGCGCCCCTGGACGAACTGTACCGCCGCGCCGATTTCATCACCTTCCATACCCCGCTCACCCCCGAAACGAAGGGAATGGTGAACGCGGCGTCCCTGGCGAAGATGAAGGACGGCGTCTGCATCATCAACTGCGCCCGCGGAGCGCTCGTGAACGAGGCCGACCTGCTGGCGGCCCTCCAGTCGGGGAAGGTGAAGGGGGCCGCTCTCGATGTCTTCAGCACGGAACCTCCGCCGCCGGACATGCCGCTCCTCGCGCACCCGAAACTGGTCCTGACCCCGCACCTGGGGGCCGCGACCACCGAGGCGCAGGAAAAGGTGGCGGTCCTGATCGCGGAACAGATCTGCGACTTCCTCAAGAAGGGGACCATCCGCAACTCGGTGAATTTCCCGTCCGTATCGGGCGAGCTGCTTCCGATCCTGAAACCTTTCCTCCTCCTCGGGGAACGCCTGGGCGCGTTCCACGGACAGTTGCTCAGGGTCCCGGTCAAGGAGCTCAAGGTCGAATACCATGGGGAGGTGGGGAAGCTGGCCACCGATCCGGTCACGATCTCCGTGCTGAAAGGACTTCTGCAGTACCAGACCGAGGAAGTGAACCTGGTCAACGCGCGGATGGTCGCCGAGGAGCGGGGGATCAAGGTCGGCGAGTCGAAGATGAGCAAATCCGAGCCGTACGCGAGCCTCCTCCGCGTGGTCGCCGTGACGGAGGAAAAGGAATTCTCCGTGGCGGGGACCGTCTTCGCGGGATCTCCGAAGATCGTCCAGATCGACGCTTTCCCGATCGACGCGGATCTCACCGGAGGGATCCTGATGCTCCAGAACCAGGACGTCCCCGGCGTCGTTGGCCGGGTCGGCACGTTCCTGGGGGAGAAGGGCGTCAATATCGCCGGCCTGAATCTCGGCCGGAAACAGGCGGGAGGGACGGCGGTGGCGTTGATCAACGTGGACAACGTCATCCCCGATAACGTTCTGGCGCAGCTGAGCAAGCTGCCCAACATCACCGCGGCGAACTACCTGGTCTTTTAGATCCTTCGAGGAAGGCGGACATCCCGTTGAAAAGCGTCATCGTGATCGGCGCCCAGTGGGGCGATGAAGGCAAGGGGAAGATCGTCGACATTTACTCCGAGTTCGCCGACACGATCGTGCGCCCGACCGGCGGAAACAACGCCGGGCACACCCTTGTGGTCAAGGGAGAGAAGTTCGTCTTCCACCTCATTCCTTCCGGCATCCTTCACCCGGGGAAGAAGTGCGTCGTTTCCAACGGGGTGGTGATCGACCCGAAGGTGCTCTTCCTGGAGATCGACCGGTTGAAGGACCGCGGATACCTGTCGGACGAAGGGCAGCTGAAGGTGGGCCTCCTGGCCAACGTGATCCTTCCATACCACATCCTGTTCGACAAGGCGCGGGAGGATAAGCTCGGGAACCGGAAGATCGGCACCACCGCGCGGGGAATCGGCCCCTGCTACGAGGACAAAGTCGCGCGCATCGGAATCCGTGCCTGCGATCTCATCCGGCCGGAGGTATTCGAGGAGAAGCTCCGCGCGAACCTGGATCTGAAGAACTTCCTCCTGAAGCGGTATTACGGCTCGGAGGAGGTCGATTTCCGGTCGACGTACGACGAGTACCTCGCCTACGGGGAACGCCTGAAACCGCACCTCATCGACACCTCCCTCTTCATCAATGAGGAGATCCGCAAGGGATCGAAGATACTTTTCGAGGGCGCCCAGGGGACGCTCCTCGACATCGACCACGGAACGTACCCGTTCGTCACCTCCTCCAACACGACGGCGGGCGGGGCGTGCACCGGCTCCGGCGTCGGCCCCACGAAGATCGGGGCGGTCATCGGGGTGTCCAAGGCGTACGCGACGCGGGTCGGAGGCGGACCGTTTCCCACCGAGCTCTTCGACGACGACGGACAGCTGATCCGGGACCGGGGGAACGAATACGGATCGACGACGGGGCGCCCCCGGCGTTGCGGCTGGTTCGACGCGCCGGCGGTCCGGTACGCCAACCGTCTCAACGGGCTGGCGGGCGTGGCCCTGACCAAGCTCGACGTGCTGACGGGCCTGCCGCGCCTGAAGGCGTGCGTCGCCTACGAGATCCAAGGAATCCGCCGGG
>JAJZRM010000092.1 GCA_021802685.1 Deltaproteobacteria bacterium
GGCGTAGATCGTCGTCCCGAGAAGGCCGGCGGTCGCCAGGTATCCGAAGGCGTGGACGTCCCAAAGCGTCTCCGCGGCGTGCATGCGGTGCAGGAAGAACATGATGAGGATCAACAGCGTGAGGTAGCTCGACATCAGGATGAGATGGACCAGCCAGGGGCTCTTCTTGTCGCATTCGCTGTAACGCTTCTGCGTCATGAAGTGCCACGGCATCAGGAGGGCGTGCTTGACGTAGGAGAACGGGGGGACCCGCAGCGTTTCGTTCCGCCCGGTCGTGAACCACCACATCCTGGCGCAATTGATCATGAGCAGTCCCCCCAGGACCCCGCCCATGATCCAGTCGAAGATGTGCACGCTCCCGCTGGGAAGGAAGGCCTTGGGGCCCGAGTAGATCCGGAAATCGCCTCCCCCGTAATTCAACCCGAAGAGGGTGAATCCCAGTCCCGTCAGCGCGGCCACGAACAGAATGCCCGCCAGTTCGGCCTTCCAGGACTGGTAGAACAACCGGGAGATCCCCGTGAAGTCGTACCGCGAAGTGAGCCAACGGCGCATGCTCATCATCGTCTCGCCCGGCTCCGCCTCGCGCGGGCACTGCTCCGAGCATTCGCCGCAGTAGTAGCAAAGCCACGGCTCGATGTTTCCCTTGAGCTTGTCCGTGAGACCCATCTGGAGGTACCGCATGGACTTCCGCGGAAAGATGAAAGGCTCTTTCGAGAACGGGCAGACCGCGCTGCAGTTGCCGCAGTGGTAACACTTGAGCACGTCCTCGGCGCCGTAGCGCTTCACTTCCTCGACCAGGTTGGGGTTCGATCGGACGGCCATGTCGTGTCCTCCGTATTATGCGTGCGCCTGGGGCCGGATTCGGGATTCGATATCGGCCAGCGTCAACCCGGACCGGCTTTCCTGTATGTGCCCGCTGAGAATGCTCTTGATGACGCGGGCCGCGACTTCCGACGCCTGCGCCACGGTGTCGGGGATGTCCTTCGGCCCCTGGCAGACGCCGGCGACGAAGATCCCCCCGCGTTCCGTGCCGGTAGGATCGGCGTTGTAGTCCAGCTCGGAGAACCAGCCGTCCTTGTCCCGGGAGATTCCGAGCAGCCCCGCCAGGGGTTCCGCTTCGGCGGACGCCTCCAGTCCGACCGAGAGGATCACCATGTCGACGGGGAAGTTCAATACCTTGTCTCCAACGATGTCTTCGCCCTTGATCGCCATCCTTCCGTCCTGCGCGACGACCTTGGCCGTGCGGCCGCGCACGAGGAAGACCCCTTCCTCCCCGATCCGCCGGAAGAATTCCTCGTAGTTCTTTCCGTACGCCCGCATGTCGATGTAGAACTCGTAGCAGGCGGCGTCGGGCAGTTTCTCCCGGACGAGGTGGGCGAACTTCAGCGAGTACATGCAGCAGACCCGCGAGCAGTAGGAGTTGTAATTCTGGTCGCGCGAGCCGATGCAGTGGATGATCGCCACGCTTTTCGGTTTGGGGTTCTCGGTCGAGAAGACCCACTCGTCGGCCTTCTTGCGCTTGTTGGGCCGCAACGCCTTCATCACGATGTTCCCGCCGGTGGGGCCCGAGGCGTTCGTCAGCCGCTCGAACTCGAGGGCCGTCAGGACGTTGGGATGAACGCCGTAACCGTACCGTTCGATCCGCTTGGCGTCGAAGGGATCGTAGCCCGTGGCGACGACGATGTTGCCGACCGTCAGTTCGACGATCCGGTCCTCGGCGTCGAGATGGATCGCTTCCTTGGCGCACTTCTTGACGCACGCCCCGCACTTCTTGCCCCCGCTCTGCACGTAGAGGCAGGCGTTTCCGTCGACGAGGAAGGAATTGGGCACCGCCTGGGGAAAGGGGATGTAGATCGCCTTTCTCGTGCTGATCCCGGCGTCGAATTCGCTCGGCACGACGGTCGGGCAGACCTCGGAGCAGGCGTTGCAGGCCACGCACGCGATTTCATCCACGCGGCGCGCGATCCTGCGGACCTTGACCTTGTAAGCCCCCGGCGCGCCGGTGACTTCCTGGACCTCGGAGTACGTCATCAGGTCGATCATCTTGTGCTGCCCCACCGCGACCATCTTGGGGGTCAGGATGCAGGCGGCGCAGTCGAGGGTCGGGAAGGTCTTGTCGAACATGGCCATGTGGCCGCCGATGGTGCCGCTCTTCTCGACGAGGAAGACCTTTTTCCCGGCATCGGCGATTTCCAGGGCGGCCTGGATGCCCCCCACTCCGCCGCCGATCACGAGGGTGTCCGGGTGGACCGCCGCATAGTTCGGGACCGCCGCCAGGCCGAAGGGGACGCCACATACCGAACAGGCCACTACGGCCTTGGCGCGTTCGGTCGCATTCGGCCCCACGGCGCCGTTTCCGATAAACGACGCGATAAGGACGTTATTCGGGTCGCCGCCCGCCTGAACCATCGCGCGGGTGAAGACCGGCTTGAAGTACCCCGGCGAGTCGCCCGCGACGACGATCCGCTCGAGCTTGTCGTTGCGGATCTCCTCGGCGAGCAGGCCGGGGTCGAGCTTCGGATTCTCTCCCAGGATGTCGACCTGGACGACGCTGGGGAGGCTTTCCGCATATCCGGCGACTGCCTTCAGGTCGACGCCGTCGGCGGAGCCGATCCCCGCCTGGCAGATATAGACGCCCGTTCTCAATTCGTTGACCATGGCGCTCTACCTCGTCCGGTCTCGCTCTGATCAGGGTTGACGGCCGCTTTCCCGTGGTGCCCGGTGTACGATTCCATTAAACGGACAAGCATGGAAACTCGATGTATTATAAAAAGGCGAAAATACCTGTCAAGTTATATTTAATAAAACAATGACAAGAATTTTTCATAATGTACCAGATCCCATTATAATAATGTTTTATTTGTGCAAATACGCATTTCACAACGTAATCGCAATTACATGACTTGCCGGATTTCCCCTTGTTCTCCGATATGATCCATTGAGATATTATTTGAATTCGGAAATATCAACTCTCCCCAGTTCCGGCATCCATACGGACATCGTTACCGTTGAGGATTACAAAATATTGAATCGCAAAATTATACATTTGTCGCAATATTCGACCCACCCTCTCCTGAAGAATTGGACCAGCAATACTTGCGCCAAGTTCGGATCCGGGATAGGGCACACCTTTCAATGCAACGTTAAATAATGAAGAAATCGTTTCATTGGCACGCGATTGTTTCCGAATCCGGGATATCTCCATGCGCAGAAAAATTTTGCACCCCTGAACTCTTCAACGAATACCTACCGAATTCGTATCGGAAATTCCCGTTGTAAAATTCAACGGAAATCATGATGTCCCATCACCTTATTCCCAAACCAACCTCCCGGATCGGAAGCGTCCGGAACCGGCGCGGATATGCTATCGAATCGCATTACAACATGAAAGCACTTAAATAATCTGCGGAATCATCCGAGCACTCCTGTGGCGGACGGCGTGCGAGGCACATGCCGGGTAGCACGCACACGTGCATCGTAAGTTTTCGTATTATGGAGCATAATCGGAATCCGTCTCCGCCCGCCGCTTCCCGTCGCCGTTTCCGTTCCTTGTGGATGTTCCCAAATTAAAACAGCATAAGGATCGCCGATCGGGTCAAAGACAATTCGAATAAGTGTATTCGGATTCGGCTTGACGCGGCCACGAAGGAAGCAGTATATTTAGGCCAGAGAAAAGAGCTGTTCCACTGGCGTTTCCGGCAGGAGGAGTGGAATGGGCTTTCTCTCGCCAGCGGCGGTTTTCGGTATCCTCCCTTCATTGCGGCGGTGGTCGGGGAAAAACAATCTCCGGGCTTCCTGTGCATGCATCGCATCTCCATAAGGAGGAGCCATGCAGATCCTGGCGTTGTGGGGATTCTTCGCGGGGCTGGTGCTGGGGACCCTCTTCGTAGACCTCCTGGTGTTCAGCCGGAAACCGCACGTGATGTCCCTTCGGGAAGCGTCCTCGTGGTCCGGCATCTGGGTTTCCCTGGCCGCGTTTTTCGGCGCGGCCGTATTCGTCCTGCAGGGGCCGTCCAAGGGACTGGAATTCGTCACGGGATACGTCATCGAGTGGTCCCTGAGCGTGGACAACCTCTTCGTGTTCATCGTGATCTTCCGGTACTTCGCCGTACCGCCGGCATTCCAACACCGGGTGCTCTTCTGGGGAATCATGGGGGCCATCGTGCTGCGGGGCATATTCATCGCAGCCGGAGTGGGCCTGCTGACGTATTTCCACTGGATGATCTACCTCTTCGGGGCCTTCCTGGTCTACACGGGGGTGAAGCTCCTGCGCGCGGGCGAGGTGCAGGTCGAGCCGCAGAAAAATCCGATCCTTCGATGCTTCAAACGCATCATGCCCATCGAATCGTCCTACGACCAGCAGAATTTCTTCGTGCGGCGGGCGGGGCGGCTGGTGGCGACCGCTCTCGTGCCGGTCCTGATCGTCATAGAGACGACCGACATCATGTTCGCGGTGGACTCGGTTCCCGCCATCCTCGCCATCACACATGACCCGTTCATCGTGTACACGTCCAACATATTCGCCATCCTCGGCCTGCGCGCCCTGTTCTTCCTGCTGGCGGGGATCATGGGACTGTTCCGTTATCTCAAGGTCGGGCTCTGCTTCGTCCTCGCGTTCGTGGGCGTCAAGATGTTGATCTCCGACTTCTACAAGATCCCGATCACGGTGTCGCTGGGCGTGGTGGCCGCCATCCTTGCATCCTCGATCCTCGCTTCCCGCATCTTCCCTCCCGCCGGCGATCCCGCGGACGAACGGCACGACGGGGAATCGGCGCTCCCTCCGGGCGTACCTGCGGATCCGGGAGCCAAGGAGGAGGGCATGAAGCACCGGGCCGCATAGGAAGGTGGGAACAGGGAGAGTACGACCCGGCATGCACATATTCTTCGCCACGGACGGTTCCGCCTCGGCGCGGTTCGCGCAGGCGCAGATCCTCGCCATGCCGTGGTGCCCGCCCGTCCACGTCACGGTGATGACGGCCGTATTCGTATCCCCCCCGCCGTTCACCTCCTTCGTGTCGTCGGCCCAGCAGGCGTTCGACGCCGCGTCGGCCACCCTGCGCCGCGATGCGGAAGTCCGGTTGGAAGAGGCATTGGCCAAGGCGCGCTCCGCCTTGGAGGCGGGCGTGGGAAGCGTCGCCACCCGGATGCACGCCGGTCCGCCCGGAGCGACGATCGTGGAAATGGCCCGTGCGTGCCGCGCCGACCTGGTGGCGGTCGGATCGCGGGGGTTGGGAGTGTACAAGGGATTCCTCCTGGGGAGCGTGTCGGTCCACGTCGCGAACCACGCCCGCTGTTCGGTGCTGCTGGCGAAAACCCCTCCGAAGGGGAAAAAGCGGTACCTTCTTGCCCTGGACGATTCACCGTACGCCGTGGCGGCCATCCGCTGGCTGAGGGGACTCGACCTGTCGGAGGGAGCCGGGATCCACCTGGTGAAGGTCTTCCGGTCCAGGGAGCGGTTCCCGGATCCGGACGCCTCGAAGTTCGCGCCATGGGGAGATGCGCCGGAGGTCCTGGAGGCGATACGGGAAGAGGGGCTCGACGCGCAGGCCGCCCGGGTGACCGTGGAGGCCCGTTTCGGACACGAGGTGCCGGAGATCCTGGCGTCCGTGCGGAAATTCGAGCCGGAATTGCTGGTGATCGGCGCGAAAGGACACTGCTCGCCGGCGGCGTCGCCGCTGGGCAACGTGGCTCGCAAACTGATCGACCACGCCCCCTGCTCGGTCCTCGTCGTGCGGCCTTCGGGTCAAGGGACTCCCGGTCCCTTTTCCCGTTGACCGGCGGTATTCGGTTTGATAAATAAGGATCGGTGTTTGCCGCTCGGCGTCACGACGGGGCGATGGCTCCGTCCATCTCATCGGGAGGGAAGGGAATGGATGCCAGGGATCTGAAGAAGATTTTGGCCGGCATCGCCGTTTCGAGCCTGCTGGCCGGCTCCGCCCTCTTCCTCGGCGGATGCAGCAAGGCGGGAAAATCCGGCTGAGGGGGAACGGACAAGGGCGCCGGGAGCGCCCCGACGACGCCACAGAAACCGGACCAGCCACCCGGGAAGAGCGGCTGAGGGGGAACACAAAAGTAACGCGGTCGCGTTACGGAAGGTTCGAAAGCTTTTAAGGAAAGGCGGCCCGCCCGCCTTTCCTTTTTTCCTGCGAGGCCGCCGGCCCGCGCGTTATCATCAAGGAGTGCGACAAGGGACCCATTGGACCGCGGTTCGCAGACGCCTGGCGGAATGCATGAACCCCCCGGCGGCCGGGCAGGACCCCGTGCAGCGGGTGGCCGCGTCGGGGCTGCCGCCGTACATCTTCGACCTGGCGAAACTCGAAACGGCGGCGGCTGACGCCGCGGCGTGGATTCCGCACACGCCGGCGGCCCTCTGCGTGAATCCTTCCCTCTCCATTCTGGAACTCGGCTGGAAACATCTTGCGAAACTCCTCGATCCCTCGGAACCCGGGGAAAGGGTCCCCGTTCCCGGGCCGGAGCGGGTCCTCGCCTGGAAAGATCCTCCCATGGAGGTTGTCCGCGTTTCGCCCGGGCGGGATGAAGATCTCCTGGCCCTCAAGATCGTGGCGGAGGAACTCGATCCGCCGGAGGTGGCCCGGGAGGCCGGGGTCCCGGTGGGCGTGATCGACCGGGCCGTGGACGCGGCAGTGGACCGGGGAATCCTGCTCCGTCCCCCATCCCGGATCCGGAGGGAAACCCCTCCTTTCCCGGGGGAGACCTGGCCCGATAAGTTCCTGGCCGCCCCGGTGTTCACCCTCCAATGGCACGTCACCCAGGAGTGCGACCTGTCGTGCCTTCACTGTTACGACCGCTCGCGGCGATCCCCCCTTCTCCCTTCGTTCGGCGAAAGGATCCTCGACGACCTGCGGGCTTTCTGCCGGGAGCGGTTCGTCGGGGGACAGGTCTCCTTCACGGGGGGCAACCCGTTCCTCTATGATCCCTTCGAACGGCTCTATCGAAGGGCGGTGGAATTGGGCCTGGAGGTCGCCATCCTGGGAAATCCGGTTCCACGGGGCCGGCTGGAGCCGATCCTCGCGATCCGGCGCCCCGCTTACTTCCAGGTGAGCCTCGAGGGGCTCCCGGACCACAACGACCTCATCCGGGGAAAGGGAAATTTCGAGGCGGTCTTTTCCTTCCTGGATCTCTTGCGGGAGTACGGCGTTTTTTCGGTCGTCCTTCTGACGTTGACGGAAGGAAATGTGGACCAGGTCCTGCCGCTGGCGGACCTGTTGAAGGGACGGACGGACCGGTTCGCCTTCAACCGGCTCTCCGCGGCGGGCCGGGGAAGCGACCTCGCCCCCGTCGGCAAGGTGAAATTCGAATCGTTTCTCCGGTCGTACCTGGACGAGACGGCGAGGAACCCGGTCCTGGGGCGCAAGGACAACCTGCTCAACATCGTCCATCAAGAACGGGGGGAACCTCCGTTCGGAGGGTGTACCGGCTTCGGATGCGGGGCCGCCTTCAACTTCGTTTCCCTGCTGCCCGACGGGGAGGTCCATGCTTGCCGGAAGTTTCCTTCGCCGATCGGCCGCATCGGTGTGCAATCTTTTTCGGAGATCTACGATTCCCCCGAGGCACGCAGGTACAGGAGGGGGGCGAAGACATGCGACGGTTGCGCCATCCGCCCGGTCTGCGGCGGCTGCCTCGCCGTCGCCCAAAGCCTGGGCCGCGACATTTCCTTCGAAACCGATCCGTACTGCTTCATGACCCGGTGAAGGAAACGCTCACGGCCTGTCTTTCCATACGGGATGATCGTAGGCCTTCTTATCCGCCACGTGCGGCCACTTCTCGCCGTTCAGCACGGCCAGGACCCCTTCGGCCGTCATGATCGACGCCCTTGCCGCCGCTTCCCTCGCCTGTCCCGCCATGTGCGGAGTGACGATGACGTTGTCGAGGTCTTTCCAGGGATTGTCGGCCGCAACCGGTTCCGAGGAGAACACATCCAACCCGGCGCCGTGCAACCGGTTGTTCTTCAACGCCGTGAGCAGGGCATTTTCATCGATCACGCCGCCGCGGGCGCAGTTGATCAGCACGGCGGAAGATTTCATCATGCCCAGTTCCCGTTCGCCGATCATGTTCCGGGTCTTCTCCGTCAGCGGCACATGCAGGGAAACGAAATCCGCGTTCCGCAAGACCTGGTCCAGCCGGTTCACGTATTGATACCCTTGCACGATGCTTCCCGGGTTGATGAAGGGATCGTGCACGATCACCTTCATCCCGATCGCCGTGCAAAGCCGGGCCAGTTCCTTGCCGATATTTCCGTAACCGACGAGTCCCAGCACCTTCCCCGCCAGTTCGAACGACTTGCACGCGTATCTCGCGTTGAAGTCGCCCGCGCGGGTTTTCCGGTCGCTGTTCAGAATGTCTTTCGACGTCGCCAGAATGAGCGCGAGCGCATGTTCCGCCACGGATCGCGTGTTGGCCCCGGGGGCGATGACGACGGGTATCCCGGATTCCGTCGCCGCCGCAACATCCACGTTGTCCACCCCGATGCCCGGCCGCCCGATCACCTTCAGACGCTTCGCCGCCGCCATCGTCTCCCGGCCGATCGAACCGATGCGGATGATCAACCCGTCGGCGTCCGCCAGATCGGGAAACATCGCCTGCGGTTTCCCCGTGTTGATGATCTTGATGTCGACTTTCCCCTCGAGCACATTCATGCCGGCATCATGCAGTTTCTGGGTTAGCACCACCTTCATCAGCGGACCCCCCGCACGATCCCGACCCCCCGCGGATCCGGCGGGTCGGCGGCGATCTCCCGGAACCCCGCCGTCTTCATCATGGCGGCGACCTCTCCCGCCGTGTATGCGCGCCCCCCTTCCGTGACGGCCACCATGTGGACCGAAAAGAAGGCCGGCCCGGGGGGAGCGTTCTTCCCTTCGGACACCAGGAATTCCTGGACCGCCGCCCGTCCGCCGGAGGCCAGGGCGAGGCGCGCCTTGCGCAGCAGCTTC
>JAJZRM010000093.1 GCA_021802685.1 Deltaproteobacteria bacterium
AGACGGAAATCACCCGGATTTCCAACGCCACCGAGTTCAACGGGACCAAGCTGCTGGATGGCTCGCAGAGCGCCAGCGGCGTCACCCTGCAGGTCGGGTTCCAGAACGTCGCGGCGAACGACCGCATCACGTTCTTCAGCGGGATCGGCGCGGTCAGCGCGAACACGCTCAGCCTGCTGGCCGACATCAGCACGGTCGGAAGCGCCCAGTCGAACCTCGACATGGTCACGAGCGCCATCGGCACGGTCGCATCCAGCCGAGGCACCCTCGGCGCCGTCATGAGCCGGCTCGAATCGACGATCGCGAACCTGCGGGTCACCTCCGAGAACCTCACCTCCGCGGATTCGGCGATCCGCGACGCGGACTTCGCGTACGAATCGGCCCAGTTCACGAAGAACCAGATCCTCGTCCAGGCGGCCAACGCGATGGTCGCGCAGGCCAACGTGCTGCCGCAGGCGGCTCTGCAACTCCTGCAGTAGCCGAACATGAGAAACGGGGGGGAGGGGGCGACCCCCCCTCCCCGCCCGGCCGCGGGTGGCTGACATGGACGTAAAAACAGAGATCATCCTTTCCGTTCCCCAGCAGGCGGCGGGGACGGCTGTCAACGCCGCCGCGGGGATGCCCAATCCCGCTCCCGCCCCTTCCGGATCGGGAACGGACGGCGCGAAGGTCCAGAAGGTGCTCCGCGACGCGCTGAACGTCGAGCCCGTCGCGGACCGGGAGCTCCGCATCGAGTTCGCGGACGACCTCAACATGATCGTGGTCAAGGTCCTGGACAAGGAGAGCGGCGAGATCATCCGCCAGATCCCGATGCCCGAGGAGCTTTCGATCGCGAGACAGCTTCGGGCGTGGATCGACAGGATGGCCCGCGAGCAGCGCGGGATCGTCGTGGACCAGGAGGTATAATTGTCGGCTTTTTCCGTAAGCGGCCTGATCTCCGGCATCGACTACAACGAAATGATCGAACAGATCATGGAATTGGAGCGGGAGCCGATCACCCGGATGGAAAGCCGGCAGGCGGATTACAACAAGAAGATCAGCCTGTACGCGGATCTTTCCTCGAAACTGGACGCGCTGAAGACCGCGTCGGAAGGGTTGAAAACCGCAACGGGTTTCTACACCAGGTCTGCGTCGGCAAGCGACGAGGACGTTTGCAACGTGACGGCGTCGAGCTCCGCCGCCGAGGGGAACTACTCCCTCACGGTGACCGCGCTCGCGCAGGCCCATCGGATCGCCTCGTCGGCGGTCGCGGCCGAAACGAGCACGGTGAGCTCCGCGAGCGGCAACTTCAGCTTCCAGGTCGGGGCCGGCGACGTGACGACCGTCGCCGTCACCGCGACGACGACGCTGGCGGAGCTCCGGGACGCCATCAACGCCGCCTCGGACGACGCGGCGGCGAGCATCATCAACGACGGCCCCGGCTACCGTCTCGTCCTCACGAGCACCGCCTCCGGCGCCGCGAACGCCATCACGGTGACGGAGAACGTCACTTCCCTCGGCTTGCCGACCGGCCCGGTTGCGGGCGGCGTCCAGCTCCAGGCGGCCCAGGACGCCGCCTTCAGCATCGACGGCCTGCCGATGACCCGCAGCTCCAACACCGTGGAAGGCGCGATCAGCGGCGTGGCGATCACGTTGAAGACCGCGGGGACGTCCACCCTCTCCGTGACGAACGACACGGCGGCCATCCAGGAGAAGATCGAAGCGTTCGTCACGGCCTACAACGATGTCGTTTCCATCGTCTCGACCAACGCGTCCTACAACGCGACCACCAAGAAAAGCGGGCCGTTTTCGGGGGAGGCGACCGCCCGGGACGTGGTGACCCGCCTGCAGTGGGTTCTCGGGAACCGCGTCGAGGGTCTTCCGGATGCGCTGCGGTCGCTGTCGCAGATCGGCATCAAGACCGGCAGGGACGGAACCCTTTCCATCGACACCGCCGTGCTGACCGAGAAGATCACCACGGACCTGGACGGGGTGTCGGACCTGTTCAACTCCGAAAGCGGCGTGGCGAATTCGGTGTGGAACTACGTGGACGGCGTGACGGATACGATCTCGGGGGCCATCACCTACAGGACGAAGGGGCTCCAGTCGATCGTGTCGAAGCTCGGCGACGACATCACCCGGGTCGAGGACCGGCTGGCCAAGTACGAGGAGTCGCTGATCGCGCAGTTCGCGAAGCTCGAGTCGCTTCTCAGCACGTTGTCCACGCAATCTTCGTTCCTGAGCAGCCTGTTCACCTCGTCCTCGTGAGGACGGGCGGCAGTACCCGGCGCAATCGCAGGAAAAACCACAAGGGGAGTGCGGATGATGCAGAAGGCTGACGCGTACCGGAAGGCGACGGTCGATACATCGGACAACGTGAGGCTCGTATCCCTCCTTTTCGACGGCGCGATCAATTTCCTGAAGATCGCGAAGGGAAAGATGGTGACGCGCGACGTGGCGGGGAAGGGAATCTACATCGGGAAGGCCACCGCGATCGTCGGCGAGCTGACCAGCTGCCTCAACATGGAAGAGGGCGGCGAGATCGCCCGCAACCTCCGGCGGCTGTACGACTTCGTTCTCGACCGCCTTCTCAAGGCCAACCTGAAGAACGACATGATCGCGCTCGACGAAGCGGTCAAGGTGCTGGAGACCCTCCGCGGTGGATGGAAGGAAATGGAGCGGAACCAGGCCGCCGCCCACACGGCCTCCCATAGGGCTTCCGGCGGCGTGGGGATGGCGGTGCAGGCATGAAGGAGCGGATGGAAACCCTCTGCCTCCGTCTCCTCGACCTGGCCCGGGCGCAGATGACCGCCTTGGAGGCGGGAGACATCGACGAAGCGTTGGCGCTGGCGGGGAAGCGCCAACAAGTCACCGGCGAAATTCAAAAAATTGGCGCGAAATTTCCGGTTCCGGCCTCGCTGGCTTCCCTGGCCGCTTTGGACGGCGAACTCGCCGCCAAGGTCCGCGCGGAGATGGAAGCCACGCGGAAGAGCCTGTTAAACATTCAAAAAACAAAGGCTTTCATCGGTTCTGTCTCCGCAAGGGAGCCCGGTCGAGGGTATTCACGGGTCACCTGAGGCCGTCGTTTTCTTGATCCCTCCCCTGTCGATTTCCTAACTGATGGCATTTGGCAAGACTGTTGCAAAGACCCTTTCGCCGCGGTCTTGCGGCAGACGCCGAACTTGAATATCCCGGGGAGGGGAAACGTGGCGAACATCCTGCTGGTAAATCCCGCACTGGCGTACAGCGGCTGGAACGCCGATCTGAGACATCCGTCCCCGGACAGCGTCTTCATCCGGCTGGGCATCGCCTATCTCGCCGGCTCCCTGAAGGCGCGCGGCCATGCCGTCACGCTGGCCGACCTCAGGACGCTCTCGGGCTGGGAGGAGTATGGAAGGCTTGTGGAGAGCGTTTCTCCGGATTTCGTGGGGATCTCCATCCATTCCGTCGAATTCCCGTTCGCGGTCGAGGCGGCGCGGCGGGCGAAAAGGATCCTGCCCCGCGTAAAGGCGATCGCCGGCGGAGTCCATCCGACGATGTTCCCGGAAGAATGCCTCGAGGAGGGGGTCTTCGACCACGTCCTGAAAGGAGAAGGAGAGGTTTCCCTTCCGCTGCTCGTGAAAGATCCGTCCCGTTTCCCGCGGGTCTTCTGGGGAGAAACCCCCGATCTCGACAAGATCCCGTTCCCCGACCGGGACGTGTGGCCCGATCTCCGTCAACGACTCGCTTGCGAGCCTTTCGGGATCAAGGGATACCGCTTCCCGCTTCCCATGGCCGAGATGATCAACACGAGAGGATGCCCCTACCAATGCACGTTCTGCTGCGGCCCGGGAGAGCACCAGGTGTACTCGCGTCCGTCTGCAGGCGGCGACAGGAAGACGTACATCAGGGGCCGAAGCGTGGCGAACGTGGTGGCGGAGCTGGAGATGCTGATGGAAAAATACGGCATCCGGTCGGTCATGTTCCACGACGATCAGTTCATATTGTCTCCTCAATGGGTCGAACGGTTCATCGAGGCGCTCCATTCCCGCGGGATCGTGAAGGCCGGGCTGAAATGGGTGACGTCGAGCCGCGCGGACATCATCTGCCGGAACGACCGGCTGATCGGGAAGATGGCGGACGCGGGGCTCGAACTCCTGATCATCGGGTTCGAATCCTTCAGCCCGAGGATTTTGAAATGGTTCGGGAAGGGGGTGACCGCGGAGGAGAATTTCCGCGCCGCGGAAATCTGCAGGACGCACGGCGTGAAGGTCTGGGCGAACTATATCCTTGGAATACCCACCGATACGGGCTGGCGCATGGAAGACGACCTGGCGACGGTCGAGGGAGTACTGAGAGTCCGTCCCGTCCACTATTCCCCCGCCCTGTACACCCCCGTCCCCGGGAGCCTGCTCTATCCGTATTACAAGGACAACGGCCTCATCCTGGAAGCGAGCGAGAGCGGCGACCTGAACGACCGGGGAGCGATGACTCCGAAGGTAAAGGGAGTCGATTACGATCTTCTCAAATCGATCATGATGGACGATTCGGCGTTCCTGTAAGTCGGAAAACCATGGAGGGGGACATGAACGGGCCCGGAGTGTCGGCGGACGCGAGGATGCAGGAACTTCCCTGGGCGCTGGAATGCGCAAGCCGGATCTTCAAGGAGAAGAAGAACATCTCCTCGCGGCAGGCCGGTGCGCTCCTGGCCGCCGAGAGGAAGGCCGCCCACCTGGAACATCAGCTGGCCGAAGCGAAAAGCGCGCTGGGGGAGATCCTCCGGGAACAGTATCGGATCGAGCCGATGTCCTCCGATCCGCGGCCGGCAGCCCTGGCCGACAGGATTTCCGTGATCATCCCGGTGAAGAACGGGGGCGACACCCTTCCGGAACTGCTCCGGAAAATCCGGGCGCAGAGGAAAGTCGAGGACGTGGAGATCATCGTCATCGACTCGGGGTCGACGGACGGTTCCGTCGCGGTCGCGGAATCGTTCGGGTGCAGGGTGATCCGCATTCCCCAGAAGGATTTCAACCACGGCGGGACGCGGAATCTCGGCGCCCGGGAGGCCCGGGGGGATTTCCTGGTGTTCACCGTCCAGGATGCCGTGCCCGTGGGCAATTACTGGCTCTACGGCATGGTGTGCCCGTTCCTCTCCCACCCGGATCTCGGCGCCGTTTCCTCAAGGCAATTCGTCCGCCCGGATGCGGACCTGTACAGTCAATGGACGAACGAGGAAACGAACCGGATGATCGGATTCGAGGGGGATTCCGTCTACGGGCTCTCCCCGTCGTTCGATTTTACGAACTGGAAGCACCTCGACGGGTTGACGAAGCGCAGGCTGTCGTTTCTCGACGACGTATCCTCCTGCGTTCCGAAAAGCGTGTTCCACGAGGTGCCGTTCAGTCCCCTCAACAACGCGGAGGACATGGACCTGGGCATCCGCCTGCTGGAAAAAGGAAGGAAGATCGGATTCCTGACTTCGACGGGCGTCTACCATTGGCACGACCGGGGGCCGGACTACGTACTGAAGCGCCATTACATCGGCACGAAGGCGAACCTGTACATCTTGAGGAGCTCCCTTCCCCGCTTCTTCGAGGTGCAAGACATCGGGTGGAAAGCGTTCGTCGCGAACGTCGCCGACATGCTCGACCTGTTGGCGGCCGCCTTGCCGGGGGCCGGCGGAGTGGACCCGAAACCCCTGAACGCGTCGCGCGCGTTCGTCTCCTCCATCCGGCGATACATCGATGCTTCGCCGGGAGAAACATCGGCCGCGTTCGGAGAGCCCGGGAGGTCCGCCGGGGATCGCCTCGAATCCCTGTGCCCCGGCGTCTTCGGCGCCCCGGTGTTCCTGCCGGGGGAACGCCACCAGTTCCACAGGAATTTCCTGGTATCCCATTTCCTGCGGGGGGTCGGACAGTTCGCCGAGTTCCTCGGCGCCAGGCAGTCGTCCCTCAAGGGGCGGGAGGAGGAGTTCCTGTCCGCCCTTCACAAGATCCTTGCGGCGGCGGTCGGCGAAGCGTTGGGGGCGTACTTTCTCGAGGCGGAAACCCGGGGGCGCCTGACCGGCGATTTGACCGGGATGGACCGCCTGCTGGCCAAAGGCGTGTGTTCCTTCTAGCGCGATGAACCTGGTCCGGACCCGACAAGGGGGCTATTCGCTGCGCACCGCCGGTCCGGACGGCATCGAAAAGACGTTCCACAGCCTGTACGACCCCGAGGGCGAAGCCGCCGGGATGGTCGACGCTTTCCCTTTCGCCGGCGAGGGGATGATCGTCGTGCTGGGCCTGGGCCTGGGCTACCACCTGGACGAATTGCGGCGGAGGCATCCGCACGCCGACATCGTGGTGGTCGAGGCGATGTGGGAGATCCTCGATCTCTGCCGGACGCACGGAAGGGGAGTGGAACCGTCGGAGAAGGTCCGCTTCATCGTGGGAACGCCGCCCGCCGACGCGGTCGCGGAAATATCGAGTATGCATCTCAAGGCCGGGCTGACTCCCCTGGCCGTGTTCACCCTTGCATCCGAAACGGCCGCGCTTCCGGAATATTACGGTCCGATCCGGAACGCTCTCGAACGGACGGCCACCTTCCGCCTCTGGGACCGGCTCCGTTACCCCAAGTTCCGGAGCGAGACGCTCACGGTCGCCCTGTTCGATTTCGGCTACTTCCTGACCGAGGAGATCGCGCGCTCCCTGGAAGCCCTCGGACACTCGGTCGTCCGGGTCCGAGGAAGGAAGGACGAGTCGTGCGGCGACATCCTGGGGCGCGCCATTGAAACGATCGTCCCGGACCGGCCCGACTTCTTCCTGACCGTGAATCACCTGGGGTTCGACGAGGACGGCGCGCTGGCGGACCTGTTCCGGGCGATCGAGATGCCTTCCGCGGTCTGGTACGTGGACAGCCCCAACCTCGTCGTCCGGGCGTTTCCGGGAAACGCATCTCCGTTCAGTTCCGTCTTCGTCTGGGACGATAGCTACCTGGAGACCATGAGATCGATCGGGTTCGAGCACGTTTCGTACCTGCCCCTGGGGGCGGACGAGACGGTCTTCCGGCCGTTGCGCGTGTCTTCCGGGGAACGAAGGAAGTTCGGCGCCGACGTCGGGTTCGTGGGGAATTCGATGGCCGCGCCGGCGCGGGAGCGGCTCGCGGAGGTGCCGGCTTCCTTGCGCGCCGCCGTCGAACGGGCCGCGCAGCGCCTCGGCGCGGACCGGGGGATGCCGTTCGCGGAGGCGGCGGAAAGCGCGATGGACCGGGACGAACGGGCGGTGTTCGGCGCTTTGCCGGAAAGGGATCGTTCCGCGTTCGAGGCCGCCGTCCTTTGGCGCGCCACGCTTCTTTACCGGCTTGCATGCCTGCGCTCGATCGAGGAGTTCCGGCCTTGCATCCACGGAGACACCGGATGGAAGGGGCTCGTGAACGGGAAATTCCGCCTCGGTCCCCCGTTGAATTACTACAAGGAGCTGCCGTCGTTCTACAACGCCTGCAAGGTCAATTTCAACGCCACCAGCATCCAGATGGGCCGGGCCGTCAACCAGAGGGCGTTCGACGTCCCGGCCTGCGGGGCCTTCCTGCTCACCGACCGCCAGGGGTCGATCGCGGATCTCTTCGAGGAGGGGAAGGAAGTCGTCACCTACCGGGACCGGGGAGAGATCGCGGACCTGGCGAGGTTTTACCTGCGCAACGACTCCGCCCGCCGGTCCGTCGCGGAACGCGGGCGGAGCCGGGTCCTCAAGGAGCACACGTACAGGCACCGGATCGACACGATCGTCCGAAGGCTGCGGAAGACCTACGGATGACCTCGCCGGGAAGACGCTTGAAAGGACAGGGAAGATGAAGATTTCCGTTTCGATGATCACGCTGGACGAAGAGCGTAATATCGTCCGGGCCGTCGCCTCGTGCGCGTTTGCCGACGAGATCGTGGTGGTCGACGGCGGAAGCGCCGACCGCACGGTGGAGCTTCTCGAAGCGAACCCGCGCGTCGTCCTGGTCCGCAGCCCCTGGAAAGGGCATTTCGGGGACCAGCGCCAGCGCTCCCTCGACCGGTGCACGGGCGACTGGGTGATCCGGCTGGACGCAGACGAAGCGTTCTCCGACGAGTTCGAGCGGGGGATCCGCTCCTTCCTCGAAAGCCTCCCCGCGGATGTCGGAGCGTGCACGATCCGACAGTGCAATCTCGTCGGCGACGAATCGTTCTATTCGAAGGCGTTCGATGATTTCGAACCGGTACCCCGAATCTGGCGGAGACGTCCGGAGGTCCGTTGGGAGGGGCGCATCAACGAGCGCATTGTCGGGATCGCCGGAACGAGGATCGGATCCATAAACGCGTACGTCGTCCATTACGGTTTTCTCGACAGGAAAAGATATTGGGACAAGGGGCTCGCCTACGCGCAGAATCCCGAAAGCGGCTTGAAGAAGGGGGAAGACCTCTACTTCCGGGAATACGACATCCAGCCGCGGCCTCTGAAATCGGCCGTCGGAAGCCATGTGCCTCCCTTCTCGGACGGGGAAGGCGCCAAGGATCCGGGGCGTCCCCGGGTCGCAATCGTCCGCGGACCGAACCTGAACCCCTGGGAGATGCAGAATTACGAGCCGCTTTCGGATTCGTTCCATCTGACGGCCTACACCACGACGACGCCCAATTTCGACATCGGCGGGATCCGCCTCCCCGTCGTCCAGGTGCCTTCCCATCCGGATCATCCCGCGTACATGATGGGGCTGGAATACGCGCTGTTCGACGAGGACCTCATCTATTCGGCGGACACGACCTGGATGTTTTCGGGCCAGGCGGCCCGGATCCGGGAGAAATTCGGCAAGAAGCTTGTGTGCCTCCAGTGGGAAAACATTCCGTTCGCCTACGGGGAGTCGGGGGAGATAAGGGAGCTCAAGGCGGCCGTTCGTGAGCGCGCGGATCACTTCATCGCCGTGACGGAGCGGGCGAAGGAGGCCCTCGTCCTCGAAGGGGTCGACCCGGGACGGA
>JAJZRM010000094.1 GCA_021802685.1 Deltaproteobacteria bacterium
GGTCTCCAAGCTGGGGAAGGGTTACAGCATCGACACCACCATCACCGACCTGTCGACGGGAAAAAGCGCGGGGGCGTTCTTCGCCGCCGCGGCGACCGAAGACGACATCATCGCCCGGCTTGGGGTGATGTCCGGGGAGATCGCCGAAAAACTGTTCGACGTCCAGAGGGCGGTCCAGGCAGTGTCCCCGGCCCCCGCCGTCACGGCGCCGGCCGGGATTCAACCGCAAACGATCGGGGGCGTTCCGGCCGCCCCTTCCACCCAGGCGCCTTCCGCCGTACCACCCGCCCCCGCAGGCCCGGTCACGCTCGCCGAAGGATGGACCCCGTCCTCTCTCAAGAAAATCGGCCAGACCGACAAGATCCCCGCGGAGTTATACGGCGTCGTCGCGGTGGACCGGGAGGCGGACGGGAACGACCTCGTGGTCGCCTACGGAAAGAACACCCTTTTCTTCTTCCGGGTGAAAGGAACGGAGATCGTCCCGTTCACGCGGTTCGCCAAATCCATGCAGAACCATTTCCTGGGCGTCGACGCGATCGACCTCGACGGGGACGGCAGCAGGGAGATCCTTGTCACGAACCTCGTCGAGGAATCGGTCGAGTCGTTCGTCCTGAAACGGAAAGGAGACGTTTACGAGGAAGCGGCGGGAAAGATCCCCTACTTCCTGGCCGTTCTCCACGACTGGATGGGGAAACCGGCGGTGGTCGGACAGTACCAGGGGATCGATACCCCGTTCCAGGGCAAAATCGTCACCCTTCGCTGGGATGGGAAGGGGTTCGCCGCGGGGGAACCGCTTCCCCACGACACGAACATCCTTCCGCTTTCGTCGGGTCTGCCGGGGATCGCGTCCGCCCGCTTCGGGAAGGAGTGGCGTCTGGTGTACACCGACGCGGAAGCGCACCTCAGGGTCCTCGACGGAGACGGAAAAAGCCGATATAAATCGAAGGGACAGTACGGCCCCCCCCAGGATTTCTTCGAGTGGGGGCCCTTTATCCAGCTGGAGGGCCGCAGAAAACCATTTCACTTGAGGAAGGAGGCGCGCGTCGCTCCCGGCGGGGGAGAGAATCCCCTGGTCCTCGTTCCCCAGGGCAAGGGAGGCATTCTCGGCGGGTATGATTCCCCGCGCCTGGTCCTTCTACAGTGGGACGGAGGGGAATTCGTAGAGAAGGCAGGGACCCAGGGGAGCGGGCATTTCCTCTCGGGCGCCGATTTCCTGGACCCGTCCCGTTTCCCGAAAGGAGGGAAGATCGTCGCTTCGGTGATCGAACAATCGGAGTCTTTGATGAGAGACAAGATCAGCCGTTTGCTGTTGTTCCAGGTGGAATAGGGGAAATCGCTCCTTAAGGCGCATGGAAAAACCTTGACAAGGTATTGGGGGGGTGGTATTCAGGTCGAAAATAACAAGGTTTTTTCCTGAAGTGGCTCTGGCATAATCGTGGTGTACAGGGGAGACCGGAGTGGCAGATAAGACCAGAACGGGAGGAGGTGGTGGTTGAGGCAGGACCGAAAGAACGGAAGGCTTTAGCTGCTTCACGGCGGAAGAATAGGATCTCATCTCGAAGGAGGGGAATCATGCGGAAAGGCTTGTTTGTCTTGCTGACGGCTGTCCTGGCAGTGGCGATCGCCATGCCGGCGATGGCGGACTTGATCCCTACGAACGTGAAGATCAGTGGGTTCTACCGCTCGAAGGCGTGGCTTTCCAACTTCCATGACGGCGGCGGCGGTCCGAGCCTCCGGGTGGCGGAAGAGGAGCAGTCCAACTCTTTCGTCGAGCAGCGCGCCCGCATCAAGTTCGCTTTCGGCAGCGAGAACGTGCAGGCGGTGTGGCAGTTCGAAAGCGACATGCTGTGGGGCGACACCTCCGGCGCATTGGGCCGGAACCAGGGCGGCGCGGCCGGCGCCGACTCGATCCAGCTCGAAACCAAGAACGTCTACGTGTGGTTCAAGGTCCCCGACACCTCCGTTAATGTCTCGGTCGGTCTCCAGGGCATCGGCGATTCCTACGCGGGCCTCCTCTTCAGCGGCGGCGCCTTCGACGCGGCGGGCATCGTCGTGAAGGGCAAACTCGAGCCGGTGACCTACCGGGTCGCATGGGCGAAGATGTACGGAGACATTCCCAACGATACGCATCAATCGAACGATACGGACCTCTATATCGCCGAGGCGAAATTCGCCCCGACGAAGACGGCGCAGGTGGGAGCGAACTTCTACTTCCTGAAGGACGGCTCCGGGAAACTCGCTGCGAACGGGACGACCGACTCCGGCCCGAAGCTCGATCCATTCAACGGCGGCGGCCCGATCGCAAACGCCAAGCTGAACCTCTTCATCCCGGGCGTCACCTTGAACCTGAAGACGGGCCCGGCGTCGATTTCCGCCTTCGCCTTCTACCAGTTCGGCACGCTGGAATCCACGGTCGGCGCCCCGGACGTCGATGTTCGGGCCTACGGGGTCGACGTCCGCGGCGACCTGAAGGCCGGTCCCGGCAACGTCTTCATCGAAGGGATCTACCTGAGCGGCGGCGACGACCCGAACGCCAAGTACGAAGCCCCCATCACCATGGGCGACTTCCAGGCGGCCGGCGTGGCCACGGGCCCCGGCGGTATGTCCGGCTTCTCCCGCACCCGCATGTGGATCCTGCTTCCGACCTGGGATCTCATCAACGTGTCGCAGTGCCTCATCGGCTGCTCCGGCGGCGAGTACGGCGACAGCCTGGGGAACGGCGGCCGCGGGATCTGGCACGTCGCGGCGGGCTATACCCAGAAGGTCACCGAAAAGACCAAGATCGAGGCCAACGTCGGCTACCTGTCCGCCACCAAGCTGTACGCGGTTGGTGACGAGTTCAGGGACAAGGATTTCGGAACCGAGGTCAACGCGGGACTGCACTACAACATCATGAAAGGACTGGACGCCGGCCTGTTCGGCGCCTATGTCTTCCTGGGCGACTTCGTGAAGGACGACGCAACCACCACGTTCGTGGATCCGTGGAGCACGTACGCCCGCCTCAACTACAGCTTCTAAGGTTCGAAGCGGAAGCGTAAGTTTCACGGAAGGCCCCCGGGGGAAACCCCGGGGGCCTTCCCTTTGGCGGCGGAATCCAATATATTTAGTGGTTCGGTACCGTAGCCCGAAAGGGGAAGGCGCGTGTTCGAGAACCTGTCGGATAAGTTCCAGGGCGTCCTGAAAAAATTGCGCGGCCACGGCCGCATCACCGAGGGGAACGTCGAGGGCGCCCTGAACGAGGTCCGCCTCGCCCTGCTGGAAGCCGACGTCAACTACCGGGTGGTCAAGGAGTTCGTCGCCGGTGTCCGGCAGAAGGCCCTCGGGGCCGAGGTGCTCGCCTCCCTTTCTCCGGACCAGCATTTCATCAAGATCGTCCACGACGGGATGGCGAAGATGATGGGGACGCAGGCGCACGACCTGAACCTCGCCCGCAAG
Source organism: Deltaproteobacteria bacterium (assembly GCA_021802685.1). GTDB lineage: Bacteria > Desulfobacterota > Deferrimicrobia > Deferrimicrobiales > Deferrimicrobiaceae > UBA2219. The sequence continues at coordinate 3,436 of JAJZRM010000094.1, forward strand.
CCTCCCGTCCCCGTCATGCTCGTCGGGTTGCAGGGATCGGGGAAGACCACCTCGTGCGGCAAGATCGCCCTCCACCTGCAGAAGAGGAAGCGGTCGCCGTTCCTGGTCCCGGCCGACGTGTACCGGCCGGCCGCCATCGAGCAGCTGAAGGTGCTGGCGCGGCAGCTCGATATCCCCTGCTTCGACTCGCGGCCCGACGCCGATCCGGTGGACATCTGCCGGGAGGCGATGCGGTACGCGGCGCTGAACGGCTACGACACCGTGCTCCTCGACACCGCGGGGCGGCTTCACATCGACGCTCCCCTGATGGAGGAACTCGCCCGCATCAAGTCGGCGATCGACCCGGGAGACATCCTGCTGGTGGCCGACGCGATGACCGGGCAGGACGCGGTGAACGTGGCGAAGGCGTTCCACGAGAAGCTGGGCCTGACCGGCGTGGTGCTGACGAAGATGGACGGCGACGCCCGGGGCGGGGCGGCCCTCTCCATCCGGGCGGTGACGGGCGCCCCGGTGAAGTTCGTCGGCGTCGGCGAGAAGCTCGACGCCCTCGAGCCGTTCCACCCCGACCGGATGGCGTCCCGCATTCTCGGGATGGGGGACATCCTCACCTTCGTCGAGAAGGCGCAGGAGCAGGTCGACGAGAAACAGGCCAGGGAACTCCAGAAAAAACTCCGCAGGAACGAGTTCACCCTCGACGATTTCCGCGACCAGCTGGTCCGGCTGCGGAAGATGGGGTCGGTGGAGGACCTCCTGGGGATGATCCCGGGGGTCGGCGGGAAGGTGAAAGAGATGAAGGGGATGGCTCCCGACGAGTCGGAGCTGAAAAAAGTCGTGGCGATCATCGACTCGATGACGGCGCAGGAGCGGCGCAATGCGAAGCTGTTGAACGGCAGCCGCCGGAAGCGGATCGCCGCGGGGAGCGGCACCACGGTGCAGGACGTGAACCGCCTGATGAAGAATTTCCAGCAGGCGGAGGAGATGATCAAGCGGTTTTCGAAGGGCGGGATGAAGGGGATGGGGAGGAACCTCCCCTTTTTCCGTTAACGGTTGTGATACTGTAGCGATACCTCAATCGAGAAGCGGGAGGAACGGTTCATGGCGGTGAAAATCCGGTTGTCGCGGACGGGGCGGAAAAAAATGGCCTTCTACCGCGTCGTGGTCGCGGACTCGCAGATGCCCCGCGACGGGCGCTGCATCGCGTATGTCGGGACGTACGCTCCCCGGGAGAACCCGGCGAAGATCGTGATCGACGACGCGGTGACGCTCAAATGGCTTTCCAAGGGCGCCCAGCCCACGGAAACGGTCAAGAGCCTGCTGAAGAAAACGGGCACGTGGAAGAAGTTCCTGGAGGCGAAAGCCGCCCCCCCGGCGTGACCGGAGGGTACGCTCCGGCACCCCGATGGACACGGGCCGGAAGGGGTTCATCGAAATCGGACGGGTCGCCGGCCTCCACGGCGTCCGAGGCAAGGTCCGGGTGGCGATGTATTCGGGCGACGCGGGCGGGGTGATGAAGGTCCGGCGGCTGTGGCTCTCCGGGGGAAACGCCCCCGGGAGCGGCGGGCGGGAATTCGAGGTGGTCGAGGCGCAGCGCGCAGGCGGCTGCGCCGTTTTTTCGTTGAAGGGGATCGCTTCGCCCGAGGCCGCGGGGGTCTTGACCGGTTCCCGCGTGTCGGTGCGGCGGGACGATCTTCCTCCCCTTCCGGAGGGGGAGTTCTACTGGGCGGACGCGGTGGGCTGCTCCGTCGTCAACGAGGCGGGAGAGGTCCTCGGCGAGGTATCCGGCGTCCTGCCGGGGGCGGCCCACGATTGGCTGGTCGTGCGCCGGAACGGCGAGGAGGCGTACCTTCCCGTCGTGGAGGCGTTCCTTCGGTCGGTGGACCCGCCGGCCGGGCGGATCGTGGTATCCCCGCCCGAGGGGTGGTGACCTTTGCGGATCGACGTGCTCACGCTGTTCCCCGGCATGTTCGAGGGTCCCTTGTCGCACAGCATCCTCGCGCGGGCGCGGGAGGCGGGGCTTCTCGTGGTGGAGACCCACGACCTGCGTCAGTACGCTGCGGGCAAGCACCGGGTGACCGACGAGCCCCCGTTCGGCGGCGGCGGCGGGATGGTGATGAAGCCCGAGCCGATCTTCGCAGGGGTCGAGTCGATCACGGCAGCCCACGGGCCGGGACGGGTCATCCTCCTTTCCCCGTCCGGAGCGCGGCTGTCCTTCGAAGTAGCGGAACGGCTATCAAAATCAGATCACCTGCTCCTGGTCTGCGGCCGGTACGAAGGGGTGGACCAGCGGGTGGCCGACCACCTCGCGGACGAGGAGATCTCCATCGGGGATTACGTTCTCTCCGGAGGGGAGCTGCCGGCGATGGTGCTGATCGACGCGGTGGCCCGCTTTCTTCCCGGCGTGCTCGGCGATCCGGAGGCGCCCCGCAACGATTCGTTTTCGGCAGGGGTGCTCGAGGCGCCCCACTACACCCGGCCGCGCGACTTCCGGGGATGGACGGTTCCCGAAGTGCTCTTGTCGGGGGACCACGGGGCCGTCGAGGCGTGGAGGAAGGCGGAAGGGGAGCGCCGGACCACCCGTATCCGCCCGGACCTGTTGAAAGAGAACCTTCCGAAGAAGAAGTTGACAGACGGATAGCGATTAGAATAAATTATTTAGTCTTGTTCGCCACCGGAAACCGCAAGGCAAGGATCCAAGGAAAGGATACGGCCATGACGCTTCTCCAGGATGTCGAATCCTCGCAGCTGCGCAAGGACCTCCCGAAGTTCAGCGTGGGGGACACCGTCCGGGTCTTCTCGCGGATCAAGGAAGGCGAGAAGGAACGCGTCCAGTATTTCGAGGGGATCGTCATCGGATTCCATCGCAACGGCATCGCGACCACCTTCAAGGTCCGCAAGGAGTCGTACGGAGTGGGCGTGGAGCGCACCTACCCGATCCACTCTCCCCTTCTCGAGAAGATCGAGGTGAAGAAGCGGGGCGACGTCCGCCGCGCCAAGCTGTTCTACCTGCGGGAAGTGTCCGGCAAGAAGGCCCGCATCCGCGAAAAGAAAGACTGGCTCTCGAAGAAAGGCGTCGTGGTTCCCTCGGTGGGCGCGCCGGAAGGCCCGGCGGAAGAACCGCCGGCCGTATCCCCGGGGGAGACTCCGCAAGAATAGCGCGCATCCGCGTCGAACGGCCGGTGTCACGGACGGCCGCACCGACGCGGTTCTTGAATGGAGCAGTTCGAATCGCTCGCCCGCGGCAGAGGCTTCCTTGCCCCCGCCGGCGTCGACGAGGCCGGCAGAGGCCCCTTGGCGGGTCCGGTGGTGGCGGCGGCCGTCATTTTTCCTCCGGGGTACCTTCACCCCGGCATCCGCGATTCCAAGAAACTTTCCCCCGCGCAACGCGAGCGGTTGTTCCCGGTGATCGACCGGGAGGCGTCCGCGTGCGCCATCGCGTTCGCCACGCACGAAGAGATCGACGGGATCAACATCCTCCGGGCCTCCCTGCTCGCCATGCGGCGCGCGGTGGAGGCGCTTCCTTCCCCGCCCGATTTCCTGTTCGTCGACGGAAACCAGCGGATCCCGTGCGGCATATCCCAGGAGACGCTGATCCGGGGGGACGGCCGGTGCCTCTCCATCGCCGCCGCGTCCATCCTGGCGAAGGTGGCGCGGGACCGGATGATGGGGGAGTTCGACCGCCTCTACCCGGGATACGGCTTCTCCGTCCACAAGGGGTACCCGACGCGGGACCACCTGGCGGCGATCCGCCGGCTGGGTCCTTCCCCGATCCACCGGCGCACGTTCCGCGGGGTGCTCCGGTGACCTTCCCGCCGGAGGCGCGCCGCGCCGCGGGATCCGCGGCGGAGGAACGGGCGTGCCGCCATCTCGAGGGGGAGGGGTTCGACGTCGTGGAAAGGAACGTCCGTTTCCAGGACGGCGAGATCGACGTCGTGGCGCGGCGGGGGGACCTGCTGGTCTTCGTGGAGGTCCGGTCCCGGGAAGACGCCGCGTTCGGTTCCCCGGAAGACACGGTGGGTCCGCGGAAGCGACTCCGCATCGCCGCCGCCGCGCGGCGGTACCTGTCGCAGGTATCCACCGACACCTGGCGGGAGGCCCGCTTCGACGTGATCGCGATCGAGGGGACCGGTGATTCCGCCGCCCTGCGGCACTACCCCGGGGCGTTCGACGCGAAGGGGAAGATCCTGTAACTCCGGCGTTACCCGAAAAACCCCTTCGCGATGCCGTAGATCTCCATGTCCACGGTCTTGAGCTGGGAAGTGGCCTCCGCGAGCGGAATGGCGACGATCCGGTTCCCCTGCAGGGCGGCCATCTTGCCGAACTCCCCTTGATGGACCATTTCGGTGGCGAAGACGCCGAAGCGGGTGGCCAGCACCCGGTCGTGCGCCGTCGGGGATCCGCCCCGTTGGACGTGCCCGAGCACGACGAACCGCGTTTCGTACCGGGTCCGCCGCTCGATCGCCTTCGACAGGACCTGGGAGATCCCGCCCAACCGCACGTGGCCGAATTCGTCCTTCTGCGACTCCTGGACGATGAGGTCCCGGTCTCCCCCGGGCTTCTCGATGAATTGAGCCCCTTCCGCCACGACGACGATGGAAAACGACTTGCCACGGCTGTGGCGCCGCAGGATCATGTCGCACACCTCGTCGAGGTCGATGGGGATCTCGGGGACCAGTATGACGTCCGCGCCCCCGGCGATCCCCGCGTAGGTGGCGATCCAGCCGGCGTGCCGGCCCATCACCTCCACCACCATCACGCGGTTATGCGATTCCGCGGTGGTATGGATGCGGTCGATGGCGTCGGTGGCGATCGATACCGCCGTGTCGAAGCCGAAGGTGAAGTCGGTCCCGTAGAGGTCGTTGTCGATCGTCTTCGGAACGCCCACCACCGGGAGCCCCCGTTCGTACAGTTTGGCCGCCGCGCCGAGGGTGTCCTCGCCTCCGATGGCGATCAGCGCTTCCAGCCCGAGCAGCTTGAAGTTTTTCAGTGCTTTTTCCGGTCCCGCCGCGTCCTTGAACGGGTTGGTCCGCGAGGTGCCGATCACCGTGCCGCCGACGTGGAGGATGCCGGACACCATCCTGGAGTCCAGGTCCATCGGCGACGGATCGAGCAGGCCTTTCCAACCGTTCCGCAATCCCACTACGCGGGAGCTTTGCGCGTCGGATTTCCGCACCACCGCCCGGATCACCGCGTTCAGACCGGGGCAGTCGCCGCCTCCGGTCAGCACCCCGATCTTCATCGTCGCCCCCCGATGCTTCATCGAATTTTACAAATGCGGCACGGGTCGTTTCCCCAGTATAACAGACGCGCGGGCATGCGGAATTGTGGGGGAAAGTTTGATATGCTACCGTAATATATTTGCAATTCGCCTATCCTCCAGGAGAAGAAGTGTCCGTCCCGGCAATGAAAGACAGTGTGCGGCTCCTCTCCGGGAACGAAGCGGTCGCCCGGGGAG
>JAJZRM010000095.1 GCA_021802685.1 Deltaproteobacteria bacterium
GTTCTGACCTGAACGAAATGACGATGGATTGGGAGAAAGGAAAACCGGGGAAAATCAGCAGGCGGGTGGGTCAGTTCTCATGAGCAGAGACGGGTCAATTCCGGAGAGCGCTGAAGGGTCAGCCCCGGCGGACGCGGACCCATGTCGTAGAGGAACATCACAAAGGAGTCCTGCCATCTCTGACAACAGGTGATGCCCCGGCCACCGTAATTCTTCCAACTGGCATTATTGGAGTTGGTTGTCCGCTGAATCATCGCGTTCCATATTTTGTAGATGGTGGTCCTCGACATCTCGTGGCTCAGGCCGTTCGTGTTCCCCTTGTGTGCCGCGCCGATCTTCGCGCGAACTTCAGGGGTCCGTGTCGCCCCCAGGCCGTTCGTGTTCCCCTTCATCGCCGCGCTCATATTCGCGCGGGATTCCGGGGTATGTTTCTTCCCCCTGTTGAGCGTGTGCCCCTTCTGGAATGGCATCGGTTCTACCTCACGCCGCCTTGCGTCGCTTGACCTTCGGCGGTTTCGTATACATGTCGATTTGCCGACTGAGCCACTCGTAAAAGAAAATTCCGTCATCCATCAACTTGTGGAACAGAGCCTTCTTTCGTTCCCGCGTGACATACGCATAAAGCGTCGTCTTGTCCCGGTTCCCCATCGCGCCCTCCTTTATTGTATTCGTGCAGCCGAATACAATTATATAATTATCGCGGAGGAAGAAGTCCAGTCCGATGTTCTTCATTGGGGAGAGGGTGGGGAAGATGGCCCCCGGAGCCGCCCTATCTCCCCCTGTACGCCGCGATCCCGCCCCGGAGAGCGCGATATCGGGCGACGATGCCGCCTACCCCCCTTTGACTACGAAATTCGCGCATCCTCGTGCGGGGATCGCCCCCCTGATCGGGCTACCAACGCCCCCACCTCGTGATCGCGCACCAGACCCGCCGGTATGCGGACCCGAGCCGGGCGGACAGCATCTCCCACGTCGCCCGGAGGCTCATCACGCCTCGGCTTCTTCCAGCAGTTCGTCATCATCGGCAACGGACGGACGATGACGCATCGGCGCACAATGCCGGACCGTCCTACGGACCGCAGCGGGGGAAAGGTCGAGCATTTCGCAAATCTTCAGGAAAGAAAAAAGTCCGTCGGAACTTTCAGAAGAAATCCATACAGCCGCCGATGCCGAGTAGCCGTTCCCTTCCTTCACATCGGCCAGCGCACGGAGAAGGGTCGCCGCGAGCACGCCCCGGCATCCCGACATGACATGAACCTCTTGATCGGTTCGCCGATTCATCGGGGAAAGAATCTGTCGGGGGGGATGAATCCGACCTCTTGAAGTCCGCGCCGAAATTCTCTGGTCGTCTTTCGCAGGAGGGACCGCTGCCGCGTCGAAAATGCCTCACGCGGTTCTCCGTTCACGAATCGCCGAATCATCAATTTCAATCCGACGCCGTTCCTGCATACGCGATGAGATGACCTCTCTGCAATCATGAGAACGTCAATCGCAGTCTCCCAGGAATCGCCTCTCATGCGCGGATCATCTGGCGAGTGATAATCGAATCCTGCGCTGTGAATGCGGCCCTTCGATTCCCGTATGCGTGCGGACCATGCGAGCCACCCCCTGGGCGAAGAAGGCATCCTGCCTCCGGTCGAACGTGATTACTTCAACGGCTTACGACGATGCCCGGTGCTCAATTCGGGGTACTCCCTTGCGCAAAACCCGGTATGAACCCCGTGCGAGCCGGGTCATTTGCGCAGACCGGGGAGCATTTTCGTAGATTCGGGAGAGGGGACCGGCGAACCGGCCCCCCATCCCTGCGGCGTACCCTCTTTCCAGTTTCTTCCACCTTGCGGTGGCCCCGGCCAACGAGAGGGCTTTCGAGTCACAAACTCGCGGTCGGCCACACGACCGGGGAGGCGCCGGGAATGATGCCGGTACAAAAAACTCCGCCCGGAAGGGGCGGTATGTAAAGCGGGCAGAGCCGCGATACACCAGAAGAAATGGGAGCGGCCTTGCGACCGCCCCCCATCTGTGAAGCGTTCGGACACTACGCCCTCGTCGCCAACGCGACGAAATGGCTGAGCGAGTCGCTCCCCTTGAACGGCGTGACCGGCGACGCCAGGAACGGCTGGCCGTCCACCCGGTAGACGAACCGGAAGCAGGTCTCGTCGTAGATGTATCTCACGTGGATCGAGGAAGCCGCTTGGATTCCGCCCTTCTCCGCAAGGACGTAACCGTTGGTCAGGTCGGCGAGGACTATGTCGCCGACCGTCCCGATGCTCGCCGCCTGTTCGATGGCGACCACGGGAATCCCCAACAGCGTGTTGAACGGTTGACCGGCGATCCCGCCCGCAGGCAAGAAGATCGGAGCGCCGCCCGTGCCGACCGTGATCCCCATCGTGTACAACTGCGGCAAGGTGTCCTTGTTGATGAACCATGCAGCGGTCGCTTCGGACCCCGGCAACAGCCGAGCGTACATTTTGAGGATGTTCTCCACGACGATTGTCTTCGCGAGTTGCCCGGTCTCCTTCGCGACGGTGACGAGCGATCCGGAATTTAGGATCCCGAGGGGCATCCCGGCACCCGTTCCGTTGAAAATCGCGTCGTCAATTCGGAGACCAAACTCGGAGGTGAATCCGTCCTTAATGACGGATTCGAGTACCGACGCATCCTGCAACGATTCGTCGGTCGCGTAGCAAAGCCCGATCAGTTTCTTCAGTTCCAGCGTCATCTGTCGGAACTTCGGCTGACTGCCGACCTTCAGGCCAGCCTCGCCGAGCCAGTAGGCGAGTATCCCGCCGTACCGCGTAGAGGCACGGGAGGTCTCGTCGATCCCGTTGATCTTGACGCTGTTGGAATTGCCGCTGATCTGAATCCTGCGACACCTCGGCGCGAGGATCCCGGTCTTGTAAACCGCCAGCAGCAACTCGTTGTTGAAGTCCGACTGAACCAAAAACCCGGAGTCGCTGCCGACTCCCTCGCTCAAGCCGGTGGCCGCAGCCTGAACATCGAGCAGCCTCTTGTCGACGACGCCGCTCGGAAGTCCGGCCTGAACGACCGAGGTCAGTTGTGCGCCGAGGTTGGGGAAGGGACCACCGCCACCTGCGTATCCGGACCACGCGTTCGGCCCGTCGCCGAACCTCGCGGGCGGCAGGTCGGAAGCCGCCATCTCCATCTCAATGCTCCTGTTTACACGACCGAGCTCACCTTCGATCGCGTCGAACCTCTTCTTCTCATCCGGGGTGTTGTCCCGGTGCGCCCCTTCGGCTTTTTCCAGCAACGCCCGCCCCTCGGTCACGAGCGCGTCTTTCCGCTTCCTCAACGCAGCGAGGTTATCGCTTATTTTCGACATGACGATTTTTCCTCTTCACTTGGTGACTTGTCATGTTGCCTCCGCCGCCCACGGAACCCTCCGTGGTCAGGTCGCGACGCCGTTGGACGCCATCACTCAAGATGGGCCGCACCGCGACGCTCTCACTCAAGAGAGGCCGCCCCGCCGCGTTCAATGCGATTCACCCGAAGGTGTGTCTTCGATTCGGAAAAGAACCTGCGCCGGGATAGTCCTGTCCGCCGCATGAAGCGCCCCGATGACAATGAGGGGCGAAGGAATTACGATCAGCCGAACGTGTCCCGCGCCGGATGCGAGGGCTTGCGCCAAGAGTGCGCGTTTCTCATCGTTCAATTCGTTCAACGCGTCGGCGGTCAACTCCCCGAGCGCCTTGGCGAAGTTTTCCAGCAGGGCTGCGCGATCATTTTTCTGCGTCATCTGGCGTCTCCTTGTCGTGATGGTGGACGAGGCGCGGCTGAACATCGAGCGGAACGACGAGGGGCCGCGACCGGCGCACGGGGACGCCGAAGATTCGCGGGACCGGCCAGCAGCCGAAAATAATTGCGCGGAGCCGGAGCGCATCGGTCGGGAGGATCTGAATCATTTGATGACCATCGGTTCAAAGGCATCCAGCGGGACGCGCTTCTCCTCGCCTTTGACGAATAACCCGAGCCGCCGGAGGTACGCGGCCTCGCTCTCGTAACGCGGAGGGTCTGAGGGATCGTAAAGTTTGTACTCGCGGCCCCCCGGATTCACCTTGCGGAAAATGTTCGCGTCCCTCGCCGTCACGAAACGGGTGGGAAGACCGAACCGAAGATTCGCGGGATGATCGTTGCCCGGAAATACTTCGCCCTTCCCTCCGACGCGCCGCCTCGGTTCGCTCAGGTCGAACTTCCACGAGGCGAAAGGTCGGCGGCCCGGATTCGCCTTGATGAAATCTCGGAGAAGATCCTCGCGCGATTCCTCCCACAACGGACGGTCGCCGCCGTTGCACCGGAGGTCGATAAAAACATCTGCGTCGCCGGAACCGTCGCCGGTGAGCAGATATCTTTTCGCCGCCTCGGAGATGGTCACATTCAATCTTCCTTCCCGCCTCTGCCTCGCCATCGTGTCCTCCTCTTTCAATAAACGCCGGATCCCGGTCGCCCGGGTCGCGGCGGCGGGGGTGCGTCAGTAGACTTGTCGCAACCGATTTGTCGCAGCGCCGACCTAAACGCCGCCTCCGCGTCGCGGATGACGGCGCACAGCGGATGCAGTTTCGCCACGTTCCACCGATCCTTCACGCTCATGCCCTCCTCTGCGAGGACCTTCCGCGCAACTTGAGATCGGTCGAACGATTCGAGGCCGACCTGAAGAATCTTGATGCTGCCCGCGTCGTCAATCCTCCACTCGGAAAGCAACGCCTTCCACAGCCGCCGCGCTTCCGGGGAAAGGTGCGCCGGTGCGCGTGGAACCTTGTTCTTCTTCATCGTTCCGCCCCCCATCCGCCCGCATGCAAGGCCGAAGCGTGCCCGTAAACGGGGCGATTCGGAGCGCCGCGAGGCCGAGCACTGAGGCAACGTAAAGGAGAAATGCTCAATAGATACAATAGGTTGGGGGGAGGGGAAAAAGGCTGGGAGCCTGCCCTCAAAACCGGTTGGGTACCACCGTGAAGACAATCTAATGCTGCGCCTTCGAAAAAGTTGGAGGGAAAACGGCCCGAACATGACGCCTCGCGGGGGTCGGCGGGGGAGCAGATCGCATGCAGGAGAAGGCCGAGGATCATGTCGATCCCTCCCGCCGCTCGTCCGCAAACGGACATTTCCTCCGGGCGCAGTCTTCCACCGTGTTAGATAAACCGACGCAATCTGCCGCGATGCAGACGGACACGTCCGCCGCCTGTTCCTTTCGGTGCTCCATCTGGCAGCAGATGGCCCGCCCCTCGCAGGTCGTGTGATCCACGCCGCAGGCGCAAACGTGGGGAGGCATCAGTTGACCGCCTCGGGTCGCATTGTATTGACGAGCCGTTCGGCGAGGGCCAGCGGGATGGAGCCGTCCCGGGCGAGCGCCGAGGGGGGCAAGTTTCGCCTGAGGATGGACGCCACGAACTTCCTCTTGTCCGGGGGTGTGACTTCTTCGAGCGCGGCCTCGGTTGCAGCAGGAAGGACGGCCGGGTGATCTTCCCCGTTGCCACGATCATCCCCACCGGGACCGTGTTTTCCATCATCGACAACCGTTTCCGGTCCTGCGTTGTCGTTGCGCTCCCACGTCCGGACCATCGCCTTCCAGTCTTTCGCCGGGGTTCGGTTCTTCCCGATGACCCATCCTTTGGCCTCGTTCGAATCGACGAAATGCTCCGGGTCGATCTTGTTGCCCCTCTCGGTGCAATAGGCCCGGACCTCATCAACTGTTGGGGGGATGAAGGCGTGCGGTTTCTTCGCACGCGCAGACTTTTGATCTTTTTCTTTATCAGTATCAGTATCAGTATCAGTAGGGGCGCATTCTTCGGTCCCATAGGCGGCCTGAGTAGGCGGCCTATGTAGGGGGCCTACGTAGGCGTCCTGTGTAGGCTCCTTCCTCCCGCTCTTCCTTGGCTCCGCATATCTCCCTTCCCAGTTGACCTCAACGAGTTCGTGCGTCACCGGGTGATGGAAGCGCAAACGGTCGGTCCATCCATCCGGGGCGGGGTGCTTCGATGCGTGAGCGAATCGGCGATCCTGAAACTTCCACCACGACACGAGCTGGATGTACTTCTCCCCGCCGACCACGTACCACACGATCAACCCCGCGTCGTGCATCTGCCGGAGCTGTTCATCTACTTCCTTCGATGACGTTTCGATGAGGGGGATCACCAGCGCCCGGATCTTCTTCGCGTGCCCGGGGAGGCGGCCTTGATGGTCTGCATGGGGAAACATCCGCTCGAAGATGAGCTGTCCAAGAATCGATAGTTCCGCAACTTGGAGGGACAGACTGATGGACGCATGTAGATACGCCCGGTCCATCAGCCCGCCCGCTTTACCCGATGGCGGGCAAGAAAATTATCCACGTCCGCCTCAAAATATCGGACCGTCCTCCCGATTTTGAGGTAGGGAAGCGATGCGAAAATTCCCTTCCCAGAAGAACGCGCATTCATGAGCGTCCCCGGTTTGATCCCCAGGCGGTCCGCTGCTTCCGGATCTCGGAGGGGCCGCCCCTTTCCCGCATTTCCCACCATCCCGATCACCTCCCGCTTTTTGCTTACTTATAAGCGAGGGGATGCGCAGTAACCCCCTTTACCTGCGCGAAGCCTTGATGGGAGCGGGTTTGCGGGCGGTTACTTTTTCAGGGAATTTTTTGCGATGGCGACGTATCGCCGGAAGGACGAGCGGGTGATGGAGCTGGTGCGACCATCGGAATAGGTGACTTCGAGGACGCCGCCTCCCCGGATCAATTTTGCGCCCTTTACTTGTTCCGGCCTGTCTCCGGCGTCGTCCCCGGGAAGGGACTTCCAATAGAAGGTGTATGGGCTATCCGGATATTGTTTGACGGTACGGCGCAGCCATTCCAGCACGGGGCGGATCACCTTCTCCTGGGAGCCGCCCTCCTTGCCGGATTGCGCAAAGTAACCTTTTGCCTTCGCCAAGCCGACAAGTTCCCCGGCTCTCACGCCGTCAGCCGCCGCCTCCGCCGTCTTCCCTTCCGCGATGTAGTCGCGGACGCTCTGGATATTTATCAGAATCTCCGACGCGAACCATTCGAGGTGATCGCGGTTCCGGTACCCACGGGCTTCGACAAGGGCCGTCAGATTCCCGATGTTCCAGTCCCCCGACGCCGCCTTCTCTCCCCCGGGAATTTTGTATATACAGCCGGGGTCGCTCGGCAGTCCTGCACCTTCAAGGGTCCGTTTTGCGATCTTCTCGACGGAGGATATACTCCTTTCAAATTCATTTTCACCGGGCCGGAAGGAGAGTTTCTGATATGCGGCGTATCCTTCCGGGGCGGAAAGGTTGGTAATGCGGTATCGGGACTGCTCCGTGAAGCCCTTTCCCTCTGCGTAATACTCCACGCCGGGGATCGTGTCCGATTTCTTCGGAGGGTGTTTCTTCTCCGGGCTGCGCCGCGTCATGCTACGCCTCCCGTCGTGCCGGTCTTCTTCTCTGCGGCATCCGCGATCCGGCCCATAACGTCCGCACCGCGCCTGAGCGCCTCGTCGTGCAAATGACTGTACCTCGCCGTCATCAGCGGGGATCGGTGCCCCAACAATTTCTGTATCGTATAGAGGTCCGTCTCGCCGCTGGATGCCAAGGAGGACGCGAAGGCATGGCGTAAACCGTGATTTGGCCTGAAGTCGGCAGCAAGACCCGCAGCGTCTCGGATCTCCCGGGCGGTCTTCGCGATCTGTTTGATGCCTCGCGGACCTTTCCCGCGCATGCCGGAAAAGACGAAGGGATTCCCCGTCTCCTTCGGATGGTGCTCCAGCAGGTCCCGGGCCGCATCCGACAGCGGGACGCAGAGGTCCTGCCCGCCGCCTTTTCTGTCCCGAAGAGTGAGGAAGCCCCGGTCGAGGTCCACGTTTTCCCATCGCAGGTTCCGCGCTTCTCCGCGCCGCATGCCGGTCAGGAGTTCCAAAAGTTGGAAGTTCCCCTCCTGCGGGTCCGGCCATTCCCGGCACGCCTTGATGTAGGCGGCCACCTGCGCGTCCGTCAGAAATTCCGTTTTCTCGTTGTTCACGGGGGGGAGCTGGATCTTGAAGCCGGGACCTTTGGCGATGCACTTCTTCTCGCCGTACAGGATGATCCTGCGCAGCAGCCCCAGGACCTTCGCCACCGTCGCGGGGGAGCGCGTCTTCAAGAGCCTGACGCGGAGGCGGTCAACATCCAAGGGAACGAGCGCCGCCGGTTCCTTGTTGCCGAATGGCGTCTTCAGGTGATTCTCATAATTTGATTTGTCGGAGACGTCGGCCTTGCCGTGGAATCGCTGCTTGACGTACTCCTCCCACAACTTGCCGACGGTCCACTTCCCTGCCTCTGCCGCCTTCGCCGCCGCCTCTTCCTTGCGTCGTTCCTTGTTCGGTAATTCCTTCCCTTCGATCTTTGCGCCGCGAATCCGCGAGGCGCGGGAGGCGGTCATATCGTCCTGTTTTGCTCTCCCCGCCTTCTCATAGTGCCGCTTCCCGTCGCGGTAATACTGGATATAAAAAATCTTCTCCGACTTGCCGTCGTGAGCGGTTCCCATGATGTAGAAAACGCCCTCGTGTTTCGTCTTCGTCGGCTTGAATCGGTTCCCCTCGCCCATGTTCGCCTCCCTCAATGGTCTTCACTCATACCGCTACTCATACCATTGAAAACATAATACGCGGTAGAAGGTGGGATGTCCAGCATCCGCAAATCCGCTCCCAGAGCCAGTTTACACGGGGGTTTAGGTAGGAGAGGTTAGAAGGCGGTAGGCGGCAAGCATCGCCCTTACAAGGCGAGGGTCACAGGTTCAAGTCCTGTTCCGCCTACCAAGCTTACAAGGGGGGTGCGAGATGATCGCATCCCCCTATTTTTA
>JAJZRM010000096.1 GCA_021802685.1 Deltaproteobacteria bacterium
CTGACCCTCCACACGAGAGGTATTGGGACGGCACGATCTATGGGGTTGGATACCTCACGCGGTCACAGGAAGGTGCCGGATTCCGACACTCGTGGGGCAAGACTGAACGCCGGGCTACACATCGGGGTGATGCATTCTGCGGAGGTGTAAGCACCTATGTGGTGTCCGAAGTGCTGCAATAAGATGATCGTCGTGGACAACGGGGGAGGTGATCCTTGCTGGACGTGTCCTGCATGCCGCTGTGTGATGGCGTACGACCGCGGGGATGAGGACCCGTTGTATGACGGTAGGGACGATTGGCCTGAAGGAGCAGGAAGCGGCGGCGCACAGGTCCGGACAGATATGGGGAAGGCGGCAATCGCCTGACTGCCGAGCGGGAAGTCGCGTAAGAGCGGGATCTACTCCGACATATGGAGGGCATCCCGCTGAGTCACCCCCGATGCAGACGCGAGTGTGAGCAGATCGGTCAGCGGAATCGGCTTGGGGTGCTTAAGATCGGTGCCCCCCGGAACGTTCGTCTTATTCGACCAACGCGCTTTTCCCGGTCCTTCGCATTCGGTCAACGCCGGGTGCGCGCTGATCAGCAACATGGCCGATATGGCAGCCAAGACAAGCATCAGCGCCAACATCCTCGATCGCCCGTTCATGGTCCCTCCTCGGCGGTAATTCTTGTCAGGGGTTGTTCGAGCTTACCTGTCCCGAATGTTCTCTGGACGAAGTTCGGTGCCTGTCGTCACCTGCACCTTTTCAGAAACTTCCCAAGTTCGATCCAATAAGCCTCATTCCAATAGCGCCGCGCAGCACCGGAAGTCGACGGAAGCACGAAGATCGCCGTTTCTCCAATCGCCTTCGTCTGGAGCCCGTATTCCACCACGCTTCGGCCAAAGAAAATCTTCGCCGCCGCTTTGCCGTTGAAGGCAACAACTCTCGGCTTGTACCGTTCGATCTTTTTCCGAAATGCTTTCACGTCGAAGTCGTCCCGGCCGATTTGGCTGTCGACTCCGGAACAATGCTTTGCCAGATCGGTCAAACCGATTCCGTATTCCGGCAAATCTTTGAATTGCTGCGGTTGCATTCTGCGGGGAGTCAAACCCGCCCAATGGATGACGTCCCAAAATTTATTCCCGCGACCGGCATAGTAGGCCCCCAACTTCGCGGACCTGTTACCGACGGCGGTCCCGCAGAAGACGACTTTCAACTTCTCGAAGATCCTGTCGTCCAAGATCATGTTCACACCCATGAGTATGGGTCACGCCCCATAGTCTATCCTGCCGCGAAGATCTACATATAGAACCTATACTCTGGCCGAGGTTGAACGTCTGGCGGAAGATCCGCCAAGATCTGCGCGACCTTCTGGGAAAAGGCGAGTGTAATGGGATAGCTGCAAGAAAAATCGGCGGTGTTCCAGTTCAATTTCGTGAGGGACAGGACGTCTTGCAGGACCACGTTCCACGGGCTGTCCCCGTGGTGTTCGAGGACCTCCAGTGGCTGAGGAACCCTTGGTCCCGGATAGGTTCGAAGGAACGGGATGTAGCCGTCCGTGTAGAGGAGCAGGTTCGAGTCGCTGAACTTGATGTACGTGCCCCGAAGCGGCGGATATTCTCCGGTCCGGTAGAACTGGATCCCCCTCCCGCTCAGGGCAACGAGATCCTTCCGTGGAACGTACTTGCAGGCGTCCGAGAACCCCCGTAATTCCTCATCGGAAAATTTCGATGTTTTGTGGACGACGACCCTCATCGGCATGCTCGAACGATTCTGGCGTAGATATAAGGTGATGACGTTCTGCAGGAGCGCCGTCGCCGATTTCTGGTCGAGGTGCGGGGACTTCCCCTGCGTTGATTCGTCCCACTCGAAAGGATTCCCCCGCAAGACGTAGCCGTCGCCGGCGGACGTGAACGCCTGCGCCATGCTCGTCCTCATCCGGGGATTTCCCTGCGCCGTTTCCCGGAAAAAGGAGATGCCGACGTAGCACACCCCGGGCTCGACCTGTGCAAGCCGCCAAGGCAAACCGCCTGCCTTGTGGTAGAGAGCAACCGTGAAATTCCAGGCCCGCGTGGAGATGTCCTGCACCTTGCGCCCCCGCTGTGCCGGGGCGCTTCCGCTCGTCTGCAACGTCCCGGGCCACACAAGTTGCGTCGGGATGCCGAACTGCATCGCCTCAGCCTTCAGACCCCGGCGCAGGTTGTAGTAACCCCATTCCTCGCCTTCCACGCCCAGAAGCGGGTCCAACTCGGGAAAGAGGAAGAACTGGCCGGCCCTGGATGCCTGGTCCGCGCGGCGCTTAATGTGCCGCTCTTCCTTGCTGATCCTGACCCGCTTGACCTCCCGTGCCGCCGTTACCCGGACAGTGCAATAGTCGATGACATCCTGGGGGATGCAGCAGAGGACGACGTTCGGACGGGGATCGCGCTGAGCGAGCACGTCGATGCACCTCGCATACAGCCTGACGACCTTCTTGACCCTTTCCGAGAAATTTACGGCGGACAGCGCCTTGTCCAGATCCTCCTGCCGTATGCTCTCGTGCCATGTGTCTGCCGTCATGAGTTCGCATTGGAAGGGAAGGTTGGCGTGGAACCCCGGGAAGTGCGGATACAAGAAGGGCTGAGATCCGTCGTTGGTGACGATTCCCTTGCACGCGTCCAGCCATTGGACGGCGTTGGAGATCATGGGGGCGGGCCCCACGATCCCCACGACGATACTGCTCAGGGACGGTTTGGTCTGACCCTGCAATGTATAGGGACCGTACAATGCAAGTCCGACCTTGGGATCCACGTGCTCGTGCCGGCCGCCGAACGCAAGAACGGGCTCGGCGATCACCCCGGACTCGAAGTCGGGACTGCGGAAGTGAGGCCGCGCTCTTGGTTCTTCAGTCCTTTTCTTTATCAAGGGGGAACGGCACCTCCTCGGATTCGACTTCCGGACTCTCCGATGCCTCCTCTCCCTCAGGGAGTTCAGCAAGCGCCGATATGTCCGCCGTCTCGATTTCCGTCTCCTGGCTCAAGGAGGCTTCCGCCACCACGTCCGCCTCCCTCTCTTCCTCTTCCGCGATGAGCGTTGCCTCCTGGTCGAGTTGCTCCAGCAGATCCTTCTGGTCGTAGGAGATCCCGTACGCCTCCTGGATGAAGGCCGGTTGCTTGAAGACCTCCATCCATTGGTCGCCGGCCTTGATAGAGAAGGTCGGGCCCCCGGGGCCCTTGGACAAGATGCTCGTCCAAAACCGGACGTGGTAAAGGACATGCATGTTTCTCTCGGGCCCGGTCCACTTGATGATCCACCGGCCCACGTCCGGCCCCCCTTTAACAGTGTGGCCGTCCTCGGTGATGACCCAGGTGGGTTTGATGTGGATGTAATACTTGTTCGCCAGGAACAACATCTTCAGATACGCCCCGAGGTGCCGCCAGAAATAGACTTTTCCGTCCTTCTCGACGGCCTTCGCCACCGTCCTAGACGCTCTCCTCGTCTTGGGGATCCAATTTATGACGTTCGGGCCGTTCTCCTTGGGCGGGAAGAAGTACCGATGAAACTTCGTCTGATCGGTAACAAGCCCCACCCGGTGGACATGACGTGAGATCGCCATGTTGAGGAGGGATACCACCAGCTTGCGCTCATCCTCCTCGCGCATCAGGTCCAAGGTATTGAACATCCTGATGCCCTTTGCGTCGATCACGGGAGATAGCAGGCAATCGGGGGATTCCGGGTCATGGAACGTTACTACCTGGTCTTCATAGATCCTGAAAGCCGGGGTGCGCACCTTCTCAGTTCCCGCCTTCACCTGTTCGGCCCGGATGATCTCCTTGAGCTTCTCCTTGGTGGGCAAGGATTCCCGCCCGTCGGCTCTCCCTCTGCGAAGTTCTTTCCTGATAGGCGCCGAATAAACACACTGCGGGAGCTGCGAAATCGGCAAGAGGTTGCAGTAGAGCCTTTCGGTCACGACATCGGGCACCGCGTCCGGGACCGCCCGCTCCGCGACGATGGTTGCCCGCGTTATTCGTCCCGAGGGCGTAATCAACTGCCCGCGGTATGCGGTCGGCCTTGGAAGGGGTTCTTCGCGGAGAACCATGAGCAGTTCCTTCACCCCCTGCCGGTATCTTTTGCCCCGGAGGTCGATGGGCATGAGATGGTGAAGCAGCATCGGGATGTAAGGACAGTCCGCGGCGAGAACGGGGATGATGCGTCCGCGCCTGTTGGCCGGATCATCGGCGATGGCTGCCTGCCATTCGGCTTCGGTCCATCCGCTCTCGCTACGGAAGTAATCCGGGGTAAGCACGAGGCCGATGAAGCGGCTCTTCTCCAGTCCGTCGTTGACCATAGCCGCGATGCTTTGCCCCGGACGTATTTCCGCTTCGTCGAGCCAGGTCGTCAGTTTGCGGCCCTGGAAGGTTTCCGATTCGACATCGCCGGCCAATCGCCGGACGAATTCCTTGTCGGTGGATCGGTGTGAGAGGAATATGTCCCGCGCGCCACGGTTTTCCTGGGGAGAACGCCGGCGAGTATGATTACCCCGGGAAGCCATTTCAGTCCTTTCGTTCCTCACCTTGGGCGACGCGTTTGACGAACATCGTGTATTCCACCAGATCCTTGCTCACGCTCTTCAGATCGGCGACGAGTTCTCCGTATTCGGGATATTCTCTCTGTATCTCCTGGGGAGTCTTGGCCCTGTTCTCATCCCTCGTGCTCGCCTCGTCGTACCATCGCCGGAACTTCGCTTGCCACCGCGTCAGATGGGGCCTCAATCCCAGGGTGAGCGCGTCGATGAGAAGCCGCACGAGGTTCCGGGTGTTGGTGCTCTCCCTGACCTTTTCCGCTGGAATTTGCTTGGCCAGGTTCCTCATTTCGCGGAACAGCTCGTACCAAGAGTTGTAGACCTCGACGATAACGTCGTGCTCCTCTTCGAATGGCAACCCCGCCTTCCTGGTCGCCAATTCGACCCACGCCTTGTGCGCGACCTGGATGTCATCGTAGCTGGGCTTGAGCTTGACCTTTCCCAGACCGCCCAAAGAAATTTCTGCCTCGACGGCACTCCACGACGACTTTTCCTTTCTTAGGAAACGCCGATACAGCAGGTAGAGGATGAAGACAAGAGCGACGATCCCGATGACGATGGGCCCGACCTCCACGACAAGGCGACGCACGTAGGAGATGTTCAGGATCAGGACGTTGTTGTCCATCACGGGAGGTTTCGTTCCATTTTCGGCCGTTCGTTATTTATCAGCGACTTGTTCTGGCTCTTCGAGATCGCGGCTTCCATCTCACGTGTGAAGGTGGGGGGGTCTTCTTGCCACAGCACCCAATGGGCGTAGCCGCTCGAAATGTTATCGTGCAATCTGTCCGGCACGATGATCAGGCCGTCCCTCTTGAAATGCCTCGGCAGGGCGATTCCGAGCAGGGCGTGTTCATGATGGAGGGTCGAATAGATCTCCCAGTCGACGTACTTCCTTTTCCACGTTTCGGTCCCGCAGAGAACGATCGTGATGGAAGACCCCACGATGAAATCTTCCCGGATCCGCCTGTTCACATATTCGGGGTCGTCGCTCCTGATCCGGTTGTCGAGCGATTTGTCGTAGAAGATCTCGTTATTCTCGCCGAATTTCCCCGAAAAATATTCGAACCAATCCTGGTCGTTCTTGTGGTGGTAGCTTATGAATACCTTCCTTTTGGGAATCTTCATGCTCTGCAGATAATGCCCCAAAAGGCTCATGTAACTTCCGCCTTGGTCCTCACCGCTGCCCCAGATAACTCCTCAGGTTGATGTAGAAGTCCTTGGTGTATGATCGCCGCTGCCCGGTGCTGTCCGAAAATTGAGCCGTCGTCGACATCATGTTTAACACCCGAATGTAGCTGTCCAAGTCGGACGCGGTCTGCAGGTACGGCCACTTCTTCAGGTAGTCGGGAATGTCGAAATTCGGGCGGTAGGAACTGGGGGAACTTCGGTAATTGTCGCCTTGATCGGCGAAGGTGGACAGCGGGTATTCCCGTTCTGTTGCGATCCCGATCTCGAACGGAACCCACCACGACGACTTCGTCTTGTCGGAAATGACGGCCATCAGGTGGGTGCACTGCTGAAGCTGGCGTCGGAAATATTCTCCCAGTTCCTCCCCCTTGGCAGCATTGACAAGGGGGTCGAGCTTGTCGATGTAGGCATCAACACCTCTGCCCTTAAGGGTCGTGTAGATCCACACCGCGATTCGTTCATCCTCAGACTTATGCGAAATGAACACCTTCGTCATGCGTCACCCCACTCATCTAAGGATCCCGAATAGCAAGCCGTATCATACTTCCAATATCTCTTCACCGATCTCATCGCGTTTACTTGCGTATTTGGTTCACCGAATCTCCGCCGAAAGAAGTGCAGGGCACCGCCGACAGGATCTTCCTGTTTTTCGGCGACGTCGCTCCAGATAACGAAAACCCTTCAGGCGCGAACAGGCAATGTTGTCATCTCCTTACTTATCGGGGTCCAGGTCTAGCCACTTATCGAGTTCTTCTGGATTCCAGATCATCTCCTTTGTCGACCGGCCGTCCATGAGGACACTTGGCATTTTCGCGTTATCGCAATTCTTGAGTTTCATTCCTCGAATTCTCTTCCATGTTTTCTCACCAGAAAGTGGCTTTTTCATCTCGATGAACGTGTTAACTTCCCACTCCACCCAATCACTTTTGTGGGTATTATCGCCTATCAGAACGACCAACTTCGATGCCTTCTCGAACTTCTTTTTTATCTCATCACGGACAGGTTTTGATTTAGGATCGCTTGGTGGATATTTGATCGGTTTTCCGGTTCTGTCTGTAACCGCCTCTTTGAGAGAGTGATCGTGAAAATCCAATGGGTGGTTTGGATTCTTTTTCAATGCCTTAAATCCCGAAACTTGGTTTTGGTCATCATGATCATAGCTAATGAATATATTTGCCGCCATACCACTCCCTCCTCATGTGGATTCTATTGACAGATCCTTTATTAAGCAATTCAACGATTTCCGATATGAGTTTTTATCCCGCCAGTTGTTGAAGTCGCCGATATGGCGGCTATCCCGGATCTTTACCGCCCATGATTTCCGGCTCCTGTTCACCGCATCGTCGACCCGGACGGGGAATATGACCGTCTGCCCTCTGTCACGTTCTTCCCCAATCGCCCTTAACACCTCGTCTTCCACCCAGGTGCTCGCGATGGAATTTCCGGAGACGATCAGCAGGAGTTTCTCATGCCTGCGAATGGCTTCGTAGATCACATCGAGGATCTTGTCTCCGGTCTTGAGATCTCTCTTGTCGAACCAGCACCGCACTCCTTTTCTCTGAAGATCGGCATACAATCTTTTGGCGAACGGCGCATCCTGCGAGGCATAGGAGATGAAGCAGGAATAATATTCGCCTCCGCTCTCCATGGATTCGGCAAGGGCGTCGGCGTCGGAGGCATATGCCGCCTCGATCGCAGCGTCGCTGAGGCCGCAGCCCCTGAGGAATTCCGACGGCAGATACCCGGCCTTCATCAACGTCTCGGAGTCGATCAAGCTCGGTCCCCGGTGGGAACACAACTGAAGGCCCTTCGCCCCGGCCATATCCGAATTCAGCAAGCGCGTGTGCAGGAAAACCGCCCCTTCGAAATCGCAGTTGCGCAGGTCGGCGTCTTCGAAGTTCGTATCGCTCAGAATCGCCCCGCGGAACGATGCACCGCGAAGGTCCGACTTGTGGAAATCGGCACGCGCCAGATTCGAACCGGAGAAATCCGCCCCGACGGCGTCCGTCCAGCGACAATCGGCCCATTCGAAGTTCGTTCGCCGTGAGATCATGCCGTTCAGGTTCGCGCGAACTAGATCGACCCTCCGCAGTGCCGCCCCGCTGAGGTCCAGTCGCGCACGCGGCCGTCCGGAGCGCCAGGCTGCGATCGCTTCCGCACCCTTAAAGACAATGTTGACGTGATCTTCGTTCGCCATGCGTCCGTGTTCTCCTGAGCCTGCCCCGCTGGTGCGCGGGACATGCGGATCCCGTTGGATTCTTTTGTCAGACCGCGTTATGGAGCCAACTGGAAAGAGGCCACGCCTTCTTGTCGCGGGGATCGTAAACGGACCACGAATCTCCCAATACAACCCGCGGGTACAATCCCAGGTACTCCTGTTTCGCCCACGCCTCCTCCATGGAGGTGGGCGCGATCGGCAACAATGCGACGGGAGACGCTCCCTTGTAGCCGTCGGCCAGGCCCAGCTCCCAGGGGATCCATCGGGACGCGTGGCTGCTCGGAGAAACAAGCACCATGAAGCGTGGACAGTTTCTTATGACGCTACGGAGTCTTTCCGCGGTCTCCGGAGAAGGGATCTGCGGCAGGGACTTGTCCCCCGCGTCGATGTAGACGGACGCGTTGAACCCCTCCAGAAATCTGATGACGCCTGGAACGTATTCCAGGTCCCGGGATGAGTAGGAGAGGAAGACACGCTTTCCCGCCACCGTCTCCGCGGCGGATTTCAGGATGCGCTCTTCGCTGACTGTCGCGGAAAAGCGCTTAATATCGCCAAACGTCAGGAATGCCATACGCGACCCCCGAGACCGCTCATCTCTGCAAGAACATGTGAATCCGGTCTAGACCCTCCAGTCAAGATACCGGTCCAGTGGATGGTTCGAAGCGGTATGGTTGCTCAGATAACTGCG
This sequence comes from Deltaproteobacteria bacterium, assembly GCA_021802685.1. GTDB lineage: Bacteria > Desulfobacterota > Deferrimicrobia > Deferrimicrobiales > Deferrimicrobiaceae > UBA2219. The sequence continues at coordinate 8,638 of JAJZRM010000096.1, forward strand.
CTCCGCCCCGTACGAGCCGGACGATCGGAATATCTCCGACTCGGTGATGTAATTCCTCAGGAGGCGGCTCAGGTAGTCATTGAGGCTTTTTGTTCCCCGCAGCACCTCTCCAATCGTTAAATACGCCGGCAGGGTCTTCGTGTCTTTCAGGGTGAGGGTCG
>JAJZRM010000097.1 GCA_021802685.1 Deltaproteobacteria bacterium
GTCGAGGCGAAGGACGCCGATGCGAGGCCCCGCATTTCCATCAAGGAGGAGGGGGGCAAGACGAGGAAACTGCCCGGTTCGTCGAGCGACGCCCGGTATCTCCTCCCGGTGGGATCGAACATCCTGGTGGACGAGGGGCAGAAGGTCCAGGCGGGCGACATCATCGCGAAGATCCCCCGCGAGACGACGAAGACCAAGGACATCACCGGAGGGCTTCCGCGGGTTGCGGAGCTGTTCGAGGCCCGCAAGCCGAAGGAGTTCGCCCTCATCTCCGAGATCGACGGCGTGGTCCGCCTGGGGAAGGACTTCAAGGGAAAACGGAAGATCCAGGTGGTGCCCGAGGTCGGGGAGCCGCGGGAATACACGATCCCCCGCGGGAAGCACATCACCGTGCACGACGGGGAGCGCGTCCGGGCCGGCGAGGCCCTCATGGACGGGTCGCCGAACCCCCACGACATTCTCCGCGTGCTCGGAGACAAGGAGCTGGCGCGGTTCCTGGTGAACGAGATCCAGGAGGTCTACCGCCTCCAGGGGGTCCGCATCAACGACAAGCACATCGAGACGATCGTCCGCCAGATGCTGCGCCGCGTGAAGATCGTAGACCCCGGAGAGACCTCGTTCCTCGTGGGCCAGAGCGTGGAGAAATGGGTCTTCCGGGACGAGAACGAGCGGGTGATGAAGGGAGCCGGGAAAAAGGGGAACCCCGCCAAGGCCGAGCCCCAGCTTCTCGGGATCACCAAGGCGTCGCTTTCCACGGAATCGTGGATCTCCGCGGCCTCGTTCCAGGAAACCACGAAGATCCTGACCGACGCCTCGGTCCACGGCCGCGTGGACAGCCTGGCCGGGCTGAAGGAGAACGTCATCATGGGTCGGCTGATCCCGGCGGGGACCGGAGGGGGAGCGTACCGGCTCCTCGAATGCGAGTCCGACGAGCCGCTAGCGGTGGAACTCCCGCCGCCGCCCGAGGAGGTCGAACCGGAAATCCGGCCGGAGGACGAGGAAGGGAACTGAATCCGCGAAAAAATCGAATAAAGGATTTGACAGAACGGCAAAGGATTGCTATAAAAAGTATTTCGCTCGGAACGTTCGAAGATCAACGGAAGGAAACAGGGAATGCCCACGATCAATCAGCTGGTCCGGAAGGGGCGCGAGGCGATCGCCAACAAGAGCAACTCCCCGGCGCTCGAACGCTGCCCCCAGAAACGGGGCGTGTGCCTCCGCGTGTACACCACGACGCCCAAGAAGCCGAACTCCGCCCTCCGGAAGGTGGCCAGGGTGCGGCTCACCAACGGGGTCGAGGTGACGGTGTACATTCCGGGCGAAGGGCACAACCTGCAGGAACACTCGGTGGTCATGATCCGGGGCGGCCGCGTGAAGGACCTCCCCGGCGTGCGGTATCACATCATCCGTGGGAAGCTGGATTCCGTTGGTGTCCAGGACAGACGGAAGTCGCGGTCGAAGTACGGTACCAAGCGACCCAAATAGCTTCCCTTTTATCGGAATAGAAGCACCAACCGGTCCCCGGCGCCTCCGCCGGGAAGGGTAAAAAAAGAGAAGGTCGTCGGTCCCGCCCACGGGCCGTGAGGCGGGAAGCGGATGTTTTCCGTTTATTTTTTAAGGAGCCGTTCAAGGCGTTCGATCCAGGAGGTCGTGCTCATGCCCAGGAGAGGATTCGTTTCCAGGCGGGCCGTTTCGGCGGATCCCGTGTTCGGGGACGTGCTCGTAGCCAAGATGATCCATGCCGTGATGCTGCAGGGAAAGGCGCGGGTCGCCGAGAGGCTCGTGTACGGGTCGATGGAGATCCTGAAGGAGAAGACCAAGGAAGACCCCGTCGCCGTCCTCAAGAAAGCCATCGAGAACGTGAAGCCGATGGTCGAGGTCAAATCCCGGAGGGTCGGCGGCGCCACGTACCAGGTTCCCGTCGAGATCCGCCCCGAACGCCGCCTGTCCCTCTCCATTCGCTGGCTGGTCGCCTACGCCAGGGAGCGGGGCGAGAAGACCATGATCCAGAAGCTCTCCGCGGAACTGCTCGACGCCTACAACAACCGCGGCGTCACGATCAAGAAGAAGGAAGACACCCACAAGATGGCCGAGGCGAACAAGGCCTTCGCGCACTACCGCTGGTAATCCGGCGGTCGACGGATAGACAGGGAGCAATCGTGTCAAGAATCACGCCGCTCGACAAGACCCGGAACATCGGGATCATGGCTCACATCGACGCCGGGAAAACCACCACGACGGAACGGATCCTGTACTACACGGGCGTCTCCCACAAGATGGGCGAGGTGCACGAGGGCACCGCCACGATGGACTGGATGGAGCAGGAGCAGGAGCGGGGGATCACGATCACCTCCGCGGCCACCACCTGCTTCTGGCGGGACCACCGTGTGAACATCATCGACACCCCGGGGCACGTCGACTTCACGATCGAGGTGGAACGGTCCCTGCGCGTTCTCGACGGGGCGGTCGCCGTCTTCTGCGCCGTCGGCGGGGTGGAGCCGCAATCCGAGACGGTCTGGCGGCAGGCCGACAAGCACCGGGTCCCCCGCCTCGCCATGGTGAACAAGATGGACCGCACGGGCGCCGATTTCGACCGCGTCGTCCGGATGATGCGGGAACGCCTCGCGGCCAACCCGGTCCCCATCCAGCTGCCTCTCGGCAAGGAGGACGGGTTCCGCGGAATCGTCGACCTGGTGCGGATGAAGGCCGTCGTCTGGGAAGAGGACACCCTCGGCGCGAAATTCCACGAGGAACCGATCCCCGCGGACATGGCCGAGCGTGTCGCCTCGGCCCGCGAGCAGCTCCTCGAGGCCGTGGCCGACGTCAACGACTCGCTGTTGGAAAAGTACCTCCTCGGCGAAGAGATCGACGCCTCCGAGCTGGCCGCCGCCATCCGGCTGGCCACCATCGGGCTCAAGTTCACTCCCATCGTCTGCGGGACCGCGTTCCGGAACAAGGGCGTCCAGCCGATGCTCGACGCGGTGGTCGACTACCTTCCGTCCCCCGTCGACGTCCCGCCCGTCGTGGGGATCCAGCCCCGGGACAACTCGGAAACATCCAGGAAGCCCTCCGACGACGAGCCGCTTGCGGCCTTGGCCTTCAAGATCATGAACGACCCCTTCGTGGGGCACCTTACCTTCATCCGCGTCTATTCGGGAACCCTCAACTCGGGCGACCACATTTACAACCCCACCCGCCAGAAGAAGGAACGGATCGGGCGCCTCCTCAAGATGCACGCCAACAAGCGCGAGGACATCAAGACGGTCTACGCGGGGGACATCGCCGCCGTGGTCGGGCTGAAAACGGCCTACACGGGCGACACGCTGTGCGAACAGGATCACGAGATCGTGCTCGAGTCGATCCATGCCCCCGAGCCCGTCATCGCCATCGCCATCGAGCCGAAGACGAAGATCGACCAGGAACGGCTCGGGTTCTCCCTGCAGAAGCTGATGATGGAGGACCCCTCGTTCCAGGTCCGCAACGACGAGGAGACGGGGCAGACCCTCATCTCGGGGATGGGCGAACTGCACCTCGAGATCATCGTCGACCGGTTGCTGCGCGAATTCAAGGTCGAGGCGAACGTCGGCCGGCCCCAGGTGGCGTACCGGGAAACGATCACCCGCGCGGCGAAGCAGGAGGGGCGGTACGTCCGCCAGACCGGCGGCCGCGGGCAGTTCGGCCACGTATGGATCACGGTGGAGCCGGGCGACAAGGGCAAGGGGTTCGAGTTCGTCAACAAGATCGTCGGCGGCGCGGTCCCCAAGGAGTACGTCGGGGCCGTCGAAAAGGGGATCGTCGAGGCCGCCGAGGGCGGCGTCATCGCCGGCTACCCCGTCGTGGACGTCAAGGTGACCCTGATCGACGGTTCCTACCACGAGGTCGATTCCTCCGAAATGGCCTTCAAGATCGCAGGCTCCATGGCCTTCAAGGCGGCGTGCCAGAAGGCGGGCCCCATCCTCCTGGAGCCGGTGATGGGCGTCGAGGTCGTGTCCCCGGAGGAATTCATGGGCGACGTGATCGGGGACCTGAGCTCCCGCCGCGGAAGGATCCAGCAGATCGAGGCGCGCGGGAACACGCAGGTGATCGCCGCCCACGTGCCGCTCGCGCACATGTTCGGATACGCCACCGACCTCCGGTCGAAGACCCAGGGGCGCGCCACCTTCACGATGCAGTTCGACCATTACGAGGCGGCGCCGCAGTCGGTGAGCGAGGAAGTCATATCGAAGGTCAAGGGCGCGTAAAAAAGATTCACGGGGGGAGGAGGAGACGCACACATGTCCAAGCAGAAATTTGAGCGTACGAAGCCGCACGTGAACATCGGGACGATCGGTCACGTGGATCACGGGAAGACGACGTTGACGGCGGCGATCACGAAGGTGCTGGCGTCCCGCGGGATGGCGGATTTCGTGGCGTTCGATCAGATCGACAAAGCTCCGGAGGAGCGGGAGCGCGGGATCACGATCGCGACGGCGCACGTGGAATACCAGACCAAGACGCGTCACTACGCTCACGTGGACTGTCCTGGGCACGCGGACTACATCAAGAACATGATCACGGGCGCGGCGCAGATGGACGGTGCGGTGCTGGTGGTATCGGCGGCGGACGGTCCGATGCCCCAGACGCGGGAGCACATATTGCTGGCGCGCCAGGTGGGGGTTCCGTACATCGTGGTGTTCATGAACAAGGTGGACATGGTGGACGATCCGGAGTTGCTGGACCTGGTGGAGTTGGAGGTCCGGGAGTTGTTGAGCAAGTACGAATTTCCCGGGGACGCGACGCCGATCATCCGTGGTTCGGCGACGAAGGCGTTGGCGTGCGGTTGCGGGAAGGACGATTGTCCGAACTGCAAGTGCGTGCACGAGTTGATGGCGGCGGTGGACGGTTACATACCGACGCCGGAGCGCGCGATCGACAAGCCGTTCCTGATGGCGATCGAGGACGTGTTTTCGATTTCGGGCCGGGGGACGGTGGTGACGGGGCGCGTGGAGCGGGGCGTGGTGAAGGTTGGGGACGAGGTGGAGATCATCGGCTTGCGGGACACGCAGAAGACGGTCGCCACGGGGGTGGAGATGTTCCGGAAGTTGCTGGACCAGGGTCAGGCTGGGGACAACATCGGGGTGTTGCTGCGTGGGACGAAGAAGGACGACGTGGAGCGGGGTCAGGTGTTGGCGAAGCCGGGGTCGATCACGCCGCACAAGAAGTTCAAGGCGTCGGCGTACATCCTGACGAAGGAAGAGGGAGGCCGTCACACGCCGTTTTTCAACGGGTACCGTCCGCAGTTCTACTTCCGGACGACGGACGTGACGGGGGTTGGGACGCTGCCGGAGGGTGTGGAGATGGTGATGCCCGGGGACAACATCCAGATGGCGGTGGAGTTGATCACCCCGGTGGCGATGGAGAAGGAGTTGCGTTTCGCGATCCGCGAGGGCGGGCGCACCGTGGGCGCCGGCGTGGTCGCCGAGATCACGGAATAGCGGCGAAGAGGGGGAGGGACGAACCATGCGCGACATCATCACCCTGGCTTGCGCCGACTGCAAGAACAGGAACTACACGACGACCAAGAACAAGAAGACCACGCCCGACAAGCTCGAGATGAAGAAGTACTGCCCCGCTTGCCGCAAGCATACGGCGCACAAGGAGACCAAGTAGGCGGATGACGGGGGCGAAGGCCAGTAGCTCTAACGGCTAGAGCAGCGGACTCCAAATCCGCGGGTTGGGGGTTCGAATCCCTCCTGGCCTGCCATCCTTTCGACGGAATACAGGAGCTTTACGGAAATGGCGAAATCGATCAAGGACAGGTTGCTGGAACGGCTGCCGGGGACCCGCACCGCGACGGACGAGGGCCGCGGCGCCTCGGCCTCCGTCGGGACCGTGGAGAAGGTGGGAGGTTTCCTGAAGGAATTCCGGACGGAGATGAAGAAGGTCACCTGGCCGGCGCGAAAGGAAACCTTGTCCTCCACCGCGGTGGTCATCGTGACCGTGCTGATCATCGTGGCGTTCCTGGGCCTGGTGGACTTCGCCCTGGGCAAGATCGTCCAATCCGTCCTGAGCTATTAACCCTCCCAATGAGGAAATAATGGCGAAACAGTGGTTCGTCGTTCATACCTATTCGGGGTATGAGAAAAAAGTCAGGGAGTCGCTTCTGAACCGGATCTCCACCGAGGGGATGCAGGAGCGGTTCGGCGACGTCCTGATCCCGGCGGAAACGGTCGTGGAGATGAAGAAGGGGAAGAAGAAGACGGGGACCCGCAGCTTCTTCCCGGGGTACCTGCTGGTCAACATGGAACTGGACGAATCGACCTGGCACCTGGTCCGCCACACCCCCAAGGTCACCGGGTTCGTCGGCGGGCAGCATCCCGCTCCCATCCCCGAGAACGAGGTGGACGACATCAAGTCCCAGATGGTCGAGGGCCGGCTGAAACCCAAGCCGAAGATCTCCTTCTCGGAAGGGGAGAACGTGCGGGTGATCGACGGGCCTTTCTCCAATTTCAGCGGGTCCGTGGACAGCATCAAGCCGGACAAGGGAAAGGTGGTCGTCCTGGTTTCCATCTTCGGGCGGGCGACCCCCGTGGAACTCGATTTCACGCAGGTGGAAAAAGCGTAAGGAGAAACCATGGCGAAGAAAATCATTGCCCAGATCAAGCTGCAGATCATCGCGGGAAAGGCGAACCCCTCCCCGCCGGTGGGGCCCGCATTGGGGCAGCACGGCGTGAACATCATGGAGTTCTGCAAGTCCTTCAACGCGAAGACGGCGTCCCAGGAGGGGATGGTCATCCCCGTGGTGATCACCGTCTTCGCCGACCGGTCGTTCACCTTCATCACGAAGACGCCGCCGGCTTCCGTGCTGCTGCTCAAGGCGGCCGGGCTCGAGAAGGGGAGCAAGACCCCCAAGCGCGAAAAGTGCGGGACGATTCCCCGGGGGAAGGTCGAGGAGATCGCCAAGCTGAAGATGGTGGACCTGGACGTGAAGGATCTGGCGGCCGCCATCAAGACGGTCGAGGGGACGGCGCGCAGCATGGGGCTCGACGTCGTCTGAAGCGAAGGATTACCGAACCGACAGCATTCGCCCGGTAAGGTTCCTGGCGGGCGGGAAGGGAGGGGGAAATGCCGAAACGCGGGAAAAAGTACCTGGACGCACGGAGCAAGGTGAACAGGGAGGCAAAGTACTCTCTCGACGAAGCGCTGGACCTTCTCAAGGAGACGGCCCAGGCGAAATTCGACGAGACGGTGGAAGTCGCGATGCGGCTGGGGGTCGATCCGAAGTACCCGGACCAGCAGGTCAGGGGCTCGGTCGTCCTGCCGCACGGGACGGGGAAGACCCTGCGGGTCCTCGTGTTCGCCAAGGGCGAGAAGGAGAAGGAGGCCCGGGAAGCGGGCGCCGATTTCGTCGGAGGAGAAGACCTGGTCGCGAAGATCCAGGGCGGCTGGATGGAATTCGACAAGGCGGTCGCCACCCCCGACATGATGGGGGCGGTGGGGAAGATCGGAAAGCTGCTGGGGCCCCGGGGGCTGATGCCCAACCCCAAGGTCGGGACCGTCACCTTCGACGTGGCGAGGGCGGTGCGGGACCTGAAGGGCGGCAAGGTCGAGTTCCGGGTCGACAAGACCGCGACACTGGCAGCGGGGATCGGGAAGGTCGGTTTCGGCAAGGAGAAGATCCGGGAGAACTTCACGACGTTCCTAGACGCCATCGTGAAATCCAAGCCTTCCGGGGCGAAGGGAACGTACATCCGGACGCTTTCGCTCTCCACGACGATGGGGCCGGGGATCCGGTTGAACACCAGCGCGCTGCTTGCGGTGAAATAACGTTCTTTACATATAGGGGAAACATCCTTTGTCAAAGACCGCGGGTCCGCCGAAAGGCGGTTAAGCGGGCGAAGGTCATGGCCATCGCCCGGCCGGCGCAGACAAAAGGGAGCCGGTGGAATGAAGGCGCTTTCGCTTCCTTCCATCCCCGCGCGCCCTTCCTTTGACGGGGGTTTCGTCATAAAGACCAAATCTTTTTCGAGGGAAAGGGGGAAATGGACGCGGTGAAAAAAAACAGCAAGTCGGATACGGTCGAAGCGTTGAAAGGCGCCATCGCGGCGCAGCGCGGGGCCGTGATCACCTCGTTCCGGGGAGTGACGGTGGGAGAGATGACCACCCTCCGGAAGAAGCTCCGGGAGGTGAACGCCGAGATCCGGGTGGTGAAGAACACGCTCATCCGGCGGGCGGCGGAGGGCACGCCGTTCGGCGACCTTTCCGGACATTTCAAGGGGCCGACGGCGATCGCCTTTGCGCACGGCGACCCCGTCGCGATGGCCAAGGCGATGAAGGATTACGCCGCCGCCAGTCCCAAGATCGCCCTGCGCGCGGGGTTTCTCGACGGCCGTGCGCTCTCGGTCAACGAGGTCCAGGCGCTGGCGGAAGTGCCGTCCCGGGACGTGTTGCTTTCGCGGCTGGTCGGAAGCATGAGCTCGCCGATCACCCGGCTGGCGCGGGCGCTTTCAGATCCGCCGAGAAAACTGGTGTACGTCCTGGAATCCATCCGCAAACAGATCGACCATCCATAAGGACCCAAGGAGGATTTTAAGGAAATGGCTGCCATGAACAAGGAAGAGTTCATAACGATGGTGGAAGGCATGACCGTATTGGAACTGCACGAGATCGTCAAGGCCCTCGAGGACCGTTTCGGCGTGACGGCGGCTGCCCCCGCCGCTTTCGCCGCCCCCGGCGCGGCGGCCGGAGCCGCGGCCCCGGCGGTCGAGGAGAAGACGGAATTCGACGTCGTCCTCACG
>JAJZRM010000098.1 GCA_021802685.1 Deltaproteobacteria bacterium
GGCCCGGCGATCGATACTGGAACGCAGGATCCGGGAAGTTGTCGTCGAACGGGACCTGCAGAACCTAGAGCGGGCCGTGGAAGAGTATCGGGAAAAAGCAGGGGACAATCCACGGGAGTTGTCGGATCTCGTCCGGGCGGGGATCTTGCCGAGGATCCCGGCGGAACCGAACGGCGGCAAATACATTCTTGAAGCAGGGGGAAAGGTGCGGAGCAGCCGGGTCATGCAGCGATTGCTGGTGTTCAAGCAGAAATGACGAATCGGAGACGAATCCTCGTTATCGAGGGACTGACGAAATCTTTCCCGGCGGGTTTCTGGCGGAAGCCCGTTCGCGTCCTGTCGGACCTCAGCTGCGATGTATATGAGAACGAGGTCGTGGGGTTCCTGGGGCCCAACGGCGCGGGGAAGACCACCACGATCAAGATCCTGAACCGGTTAGCATTCGCGGATGCGGGGAAGGCGACCCTCTTCGGGGAGGATGTTCGGGACGGAAAGGAGTTACGCGGCCGCATCGGCTTCATGCCGGAGCAGCCGTATTTCTACGAGTACCTCACCGCCGTGGAATTCCTGCGCCTGTGCGGGCAACTGTGCGGGATGGCACGCGGGGAAACGGATTCACGCTCCGCGAAGCTCCTCTCCCGTGTGGGGCTGGAAGACGCCCGAAGCATGGCCATCCGGAAATATTCGAAGGGGATGATGCAACGGCTGGGGTTGGCCCAGGCGTTGCTGCACGATCCGGAGCTCGTGATCCTCGACGAGCCGATGTCAGGACTGGATCCCATGGGGAGGATGGAGGTGCGCAATCTCATCCGGGAGCTCAAGACCGCCGGGAAAACGGTTTTCTTCAGTTCCCATATCATATCCGACGTGGAAGTGCTGTGCGACCGGGTCATCATGCTGCACAAGGGGGAAAAGGTCGCGGAAGGGCGTGTGGAGGAGTTGATCGGCTCCCAGATCCTCTACATCGAGCTGGTCGTTTCCCCTGTCCTCGCGCCGGGTCGTCTTGCCGAAGCAGGGATTCCGCCTGGCGTCGGAGAGACGCAGGGGGACCTGTTAGTGCTGCGCGCGCCGGGAACGAGGGAAGCGAACGGGTGGATGGCGGGCCTCCTGTCGGCAGGCTGCTCGATCCACTCCTGCCTCCCCGTAAAGAAAAATCTGGAGGAGATATTCCTGGAACGGGTCGGGGAGGGCGGCGTGGAAGGGAAGAGCAACTGACATGGTCCGTAGGATCCTTTCCATTTCCGCCAACACCTTCCGGGAGACGATCCGAAACAAGATCCTCTACGCCATCTTGGCGTTCGCCCTCTTCGTCATCGGCATGACGTTTTTCCTCGCCGACCTCTCTGTTGGGGATTTCGCCCGGATCATCGCCGACGTGGGGCTGGCCAGCATCCACGTGTTCGGCGTCATCATGGCGATCTTCCTCGGGATCACCCTGATCAGCAACGAGGTGGACCGCAAGACCATCTATGTCATCCTGTCCAAGCCGGTGCGGCGATCCGAGTTCATCCTCGGGAAGACATTGGGGCTGAGCTTCACCCTTGCGATCACGACGCTCGCGATGGCGGCGGTCCTGTTTCTCGTGCACCTCGGTTACCAGTTCGGCGGGAGGGCGGAACCAGGCATCTTTATCGCTTCCGCGGGGATCTACATGGAATTGGTGCTGCTGACGTGCCTGGCGTCGCTTTTCTCGGCGTTCACCACTCCGGTCCTGAGCGCCATCTTCACCATCTCCCTGTTCCTCCTCGGCCACCTGACGAACTACCTCCATGCCGTGGGGGAGCAGTCGAAGGTGGCCGCTGTGCGATGGGGGAGCAAGGCCCTGTATTTCCTCCTTCCGAACCTGGAGAACTTCAACTGGAAGAACGAGGTGGCGTACGGAGGGCTGCGGTCGGCGTCGGTCCTGGGTTGGGCTGCCGGATACCTCGCCTTCTATGCGGTGTGCGTCCTGTGCCTTTCCTGCCTGCTCTTCGCCCGGAAGGATTTCAAGTAGGGAATGCATCCCGCGATGATCGTATTTTTCTTTTTGACGGGCGCATGTATCGGCAGCTTCCTGAACGTGGTAATCCACCGACTTCCGCGGGGGGGATCGATCGTCTCACCGCGATCCCGGTGTCCTTTCTGCGGAAGGCCGATCCGGGCATGGGAAAACATCCCGATCGCGAGCTACCTGGCATTACGGGGGAAATGCGCCGGTTGCGGCGTGCGGATCTCCATGCGATATCCGCTCGTGGAGGCATTGACCGCAGCAGGATACATGGCTATTGCGTCCCATGCCGGAGCCGGATGGTCCCTGCTTCGAGACCTTCTGTTCTTCTCCCTTCTCGTGCCGATCGCATTCATCGACATCGACCACAGGATCATTCCCGACGGACTTTCGTTGGGTGGGCTGGCCGCGGGGATCCTCCTTTCCTTCCTTCCCGGGGGAGACTGGAAAGGAAGCCTGGCGGGAGCGCTCCTGGGGGGAGGTATCCTTTACGGGACGGCGTTCCTTTATGAGAAGGCCAGGGGGGTCGAGGGGATGGGGGGCGGGGACGTGAAGCTTCTCGCCATGATCGGCGCCTTTCTCGGCTGGAAAGGGGCTGTCCTCACGATCTTCCTTGGTTCCCTGCTCGGCGTTGCCGGGGGGCTCTGCGCGATGCGCAAGGGGGGGGACGGGTTGAAGACCGCCATTCCGTTCGGCCCGTACCTTTGCGTGGCCGCCATGGCGGCCCGCTATCTCGGGGAGGGTGTATGGCGGTTGTTCGTCAGAACATGAGTTTGGCGGCGTTGTCTTGGGTGGGGACCCCATCTTTGGTGATCGTCCACCGGTCTCCCGTCATAGGGCCAATTCCCGTCGCCACTCCGAGGAAATCGTTCCCCGTGTTGTCCACGGTCACCGAAACCACGTAATAGGTGTACCTCAAGGGATCGTAGCCGAGAACCCTCAGGTCCGTCGTGTATCGGCCGATGTCCTCGCGAATCGTCTCCTGGGCTGTCTGCAGATGTTTCAGGATAACTTGCGCCTGCGTCATCCTGGCCTTGTTCACCATGTGCCTGTATTCGTATATGGCTAGGGTGGCGAGGATCCCTATGACCATGACGACGATCATGAGCTCGACCAGCGTGAAGCCGCGGTTCCGGGAGGCGCGGAGGGTCATGTTTTCGTCTTCCGATCGGCCAGCTTGCGGGACAGTTCCGTCAACAGATCCGCCGTGGGCTGGAAGAAATCGTGCTCCCGGAAGGTGATCTTCTCCGGGTGTTCGTCCCGGAGCAGCAGGCGCAGGGTGTCGTCGATCCGGTAGACGGGGCCCGCGATGCGGTGGGAGAAGAAGAGCGCGTAGAGGAATACGCCCGCGAACGAAAAGACAGCCGCCGGCCAGATCCGCTTGTGGAGGACGAGGAATTCCGTCGCGGCGGGTTCAAGCGACGCGATGTCCTTCGTGGTCGCGAGGACGTATAGGGACGGCGCGAAAACCAGGAATATCCCGCCGGCGAAGAAAAGGCTCAGCACTGCGAGAAGACGGAACGCCAGTCCGAACTGGAACTGGCGGTCCACGACCCTGGAACGGCGCCGGTTCTCGCTTTCTCCCATGATCGCCTCCCCGATGTGTTTTTGATATTCTACGGGCTGTGACCCGCGAGTCAATGGATGTTATCCCCCGATCGGCCGGCTTTCGCAAGCCGCTGTCGATCCGCGCCGGCGTGCTGCTCCAGCTGGCGTTGGTGGCCACCGCGTCGCTGACGCTCCTCGCCGTGTTCGCCCTGAAGGTCATCGAGGTCGCCCTGGAGCGCCGCCACGTCGAGGCCGGAATCTCCGTCGCCGAAGTGGTCCGCCGCGCCATGGAAAAGGACGTGGTATACACCGGTTCCCTCTCCCCCTTCATCCGGGAGATCACCCTCCTCGAGGAGGGGCCCGCCGAAGGGCATCCCGTCGTCGTTCCCGTGGGCGAGAAGGCGTTCCCCCTGTTGCCGATCTACCCGACCGTGGACGTGACGTTGCCGTTCATCCCTCCCTCGACCCCCATCGGCCGGGCAGGCGGGGATTCGCCGCAGGGGATCCGCATCCGGTTCCACTCCCCCGGGATCGCAGCGGAAGTCCGGACGCTGGTGAACGTCACCTTGCTGCTCGCGGGAATCGACGTGGCGGTCCTCGTCCTTTTCGGGGGGTTTCTCCTGAATCGTTCCGTGATCGGCCCGATACGCCGCCTCGCGGCGACCTCGGAAAAGATCGCGGCGGGGGATTACGCGCTCCGCGCGGAGGGGGTCGAGGGGAACGAGGTGGGTCAACTGGCCGCCTCGTTCAACAAGATGGTCGACGGAATCCTGGATGCCCAGGAACGACTCCGCCGCTCCGGGCGGGAGATGGCCCGTTCCGAGAAGCTGGCGACCGTCGGCAGGCTGGCCGCCGGCGTGGCCCACGAGGTGGGCAGCCCGTTGATGGCGATCCGCGCCTATGCGGAGCACTTGTTGAAGCACCGGCCGGACCGGGAAGAGGCCGTGGAGTGCCTGTCGAAGGCGGTGGAGGAAACCCGGAAGATCGAGCAGATCGTGCAGGGGCTGCTGTCCGTCGCTTCGCCCGGCGGCGGGAGGGAAGGCGCGACGGACGTGAACGCCGTCGCACGGGAGACGATCGAGATGGTTTCCTTCCGGGACCTGTTCCGGGAGGTGGAGGTCCGGATGGATTGCGGCGAGATCCCGAAAGCGGCGATTCTCGAGGACCGTTTCCGACAGGTTCTCCTGAACCTCGTCCTAAACGCGGTCGATGCGATGGGGGGGAAAGGACGGCTGACCGTGCGGACTTGGACGATCGGGGTCTGGAATCCCGGCAGCGGGATGGCGCTCCAGCGCCGGTCGACCGATCCGCCCGGGATGGACGCCTTCCCGCTGCGCCGCGCGGGAACGAGCGGCGGGCTCGGGGTGGCGGTCGCCGTTGCCGACACGGGCGGCGGGATTCCGGCGGAGGACCTTCCATTGATCTTCGACCCGTTCTTCTCGACCAAGGAACCCGGCAAGGGGACGGGGCTGGGACTTTCGGTTTCGAGGACGATCGTCGAAGGAGCCGGAGGGGAGATCCGTGTGGCGAGCGAGGAAGGCAGGGGCGCGACTTTCATCGTCGTCCTGCCGCCCGCGAGGAAGGGAGAGGGGGGATCGGGGGATGGCTGACCGCATCCTGGTGGTGGACGACGAGGCGTCTTTAAGGGACGCCGTGGGAAGGATCCTCGCCGCGGAGGGGTACGAGGTCCGGCAGGCGGGAGACGGCCGGGAAGCGCTGCGGATCCTCGGCGCGGAACGGTTCGATTTCATCCTGTGCGACCTGCGCATGCCCGTGATGGGGGGGCTCGACCTGCTGCGGGAGATCACCGCGAAGGGGATCCCCGGGACCGTGATCATGATGTCGGCCTTCGGGACGGTGGACACGGCCGTCGAGGCGATGAAACTGGGCGCCTACGACTACGTCTCCAAGCCGTTCATGAGCGACGAGATCCTGCTCACGCTGCGGAAGGCCTCCGAGCGGGAGCGGCTGCGGACGGAGAACGAGTACCTGCGGAGCGAGATCGAGAAGGCCGCCCGGCCGGAGGAAATCCTCTACGCCGACGCCGCGATGGAAGAGACGGTCCGGATGGCGGAGAAGGTCAAGGATTACGACGCCACGGTCCTCGTCACCGGCGAAAGCGGCACGGGGAAGGAACTGGTCGCCCGGCACCTCCATTTCAAGGGGCGGCGGCGGGGAAAACCGTTCGTCGCCATCAACTGCGGCGCCATCCCGGAAACCCTCCTGGAAAGCGAACTGTTCGGACACCGTAAAGGCGCATTCACCGAGGCGAAGCGGGACCGGGCGGGGTTGATCGAGGAGGCGGACCAGGGCACCCTGTTCCTCGATGAGATCGGCGAGCTGCCGCTCCCTCTCCAGACCAAGCTCCTCCGGTTCCTTCAGGACGGGGAAATCCGGCGGCTCGGCGACACGGAAACCCGCCGGGTCAACGTGCGCCTGGTGGCCGCCACCGCGCGCGATCTCGAGGAGGAGGTCTCCGCCGGGCGGTTCCGGGAAGACCTGTTCTACCGGTTGAACGTGATCCGGCTCCATGTCCCCCCATTACGCGAAAGGCCGGCGGACATCCCCCTCCTCTCCCGCCACTTCCTTGCCCACTACTGCGCGAAGCACGGGAAGGAGGATATGCGCCTCACCGGGGAAGCGTTGTCCGCCCTGGGAAGCCACGAGTGGCGAGGGAACGTCCGGGAGCTGAAGAACCTGATGGAGCGGTGCACCCTTCTCGGCGGCGACCGGGAAATATCGCGGGAAGGGCTGATGGCGGTCTGGAAAGTCGCGGGCCCGGGGACGCGCGGACAGGAGGCGTCCCAAACCCACGGAATCCGGATCTCGGTCTCGGCCGAGCGGCCCGACCTGAAAGGCGCGGTGCGGGAGCTGGAACGCCAGCTGATCCGGTTGGCGCTGGAACGCACCGGCGGGAGTAGGCCGAAGGCGGCCGAGCTGCTTGGAATCAGCCATCCCGCCCTGCTGTACAAGGCGAAGGAGTATGGAATCGAGGGGCGTTAATTTAGTATAATTATACGTCAATAGATTATATATGAAAATATCTTGACACTTATTATGGGTGGGTTATCATTTTGCTTGATATCGCGGTCCCGGGTACCGAGAATATGGATGCCCATAGAGGTGACGACCTTGGGGAGCACGGAAAAAGAAAAACCTAAAGTTGAGTTGAACAACGTCCGAAAGATCAGAGAAGGGCTCCTGATGAGCAAGGCGGAACTGGCGAGGCGCGCGAAGTTGTCCGTCTTGACGATCGACCGGGTGGAGAAGGGGATGGCGTGCCGCATGGATACCAAGCGAAAGATCATCCTGTCGCTCGGCTTGAAACTGTCCGACAGGGACAAGGTCTTCAAGCTGTAACGGCAGGGTCACGGGGGATACGATGGGTCTGTTCGGCAGCAAAGAGGTGGTCGGGCTGGACATCGGATCGAGCTCGGTGAAGATGGCCCACGTCAAGGGGATCGGCGCCGAGAACCGGTTGCGGAAGTTCGGCGTCTTCGCGCTCCCGTCGGACTCGATCGTCGACGGGGCCATCATGGACCACGCCGCCGTCGTCGAGGGGATACAGAACGCCATGCGGGAGCTCAAGATCCACGAGAAGGAAGTCGCCATTTCCCTGTCGGGGCATTCCGTCATCATCAAGAAGGTCCAGCTTCCCACGACCACCGCGGAGGAACTCGAAGAGTCGATCCAGTGGGAGGTGGAGCAGTACATTCCGTTCGACATCAAGGACGTCAAGATCGACTTCCAGGTGATCGGGCCGCTGAAGGACGATCCCGGGAAAATGGACGTCCTCCTGGTCGCGGCGAAGACCGATCTGATCAACGACTACATCTCCGTCGTCAAGGAAGCGGGGTTGACCCCCCGCGTCGTGGACATCGACTCCCTCGCGGCGGGGAACGCCTTCGAACTGACGCACCCCGTTTCCGACGAGCAGGTCCCCATGGTGGTGAACGTGGGCGCCTCGTTCATGAACATCAACATCCTCCACGCAGGCGTACCCCTGTTCACCCGGGACGTCCCGATGGGCGGCGGCATGTACACCTCCGAAATCCAGAAGCAGATCGCCGTGAGCTACGAGACGGCCGAGGAGTACAAGACCGGGAGGAAGGAACCGGGGGAGCGCGGCGCCAAGCTCGACGAGATCATGAAGGTGGTGTCCAACCTGCTCGCCACGGAGGCCCAGCGGTCGTACAACTTCTTCTCCGCCACCTACCCCGACCGCCTCGTGACGAAGGTCTACCTTACGGGCGGAGCCGCGAAATCGTCTTTCCTTAAGGAGATCCTTGCCGAAAAGATCGGGGTCGGCGTGGAGATCTTCGCCCCGATCCAGGGATTGGCGGTGGATGAAAAGTCCGTCGATCCCGCCGTGGTTTCCCAATTCAACACCTCCGCAACGGTGGCGATCGGCCTGGCGCTGCGGAACCTGGAGGCTCGCGGATGATCCGGATCAATCTCATCCGGGGAAAACGGAAGAAGCGCCGTGAACTCAACCTCGGGTTCGCTTTCCTCTTCGTTCCCCTGGTCGTGCTGGCGGGCACGCTCTACTTCCACACCGTGGTCAACGGCAAGATCAGGACGCTTCAGCAGAACATCCAGAAGGCGAACGCCGACATCGAGCGGTTGAAGAAAGAGATCGGCGAGGTCGAGAAGTTCAAGGCGCGGAAGGCCGAGCTCCAGAAAAAAGTGGACGTCATATCCAGCCTGCAGAAGGACCGGACGGCCCCGGTGAAGCTGTTCGAGGGGCTGTCGGCGGCCATCCCCGAGAAGTGCTGGATCGACAGGCTGGACATCGCGGGAGAAAAGATCTCGCTTTCCGGCGTCGCGCTGAACAACAACACCGTCGCCAACTTCATGACGGCTCTTGGGCAGACGGGGCGTTTCCGGGACGTCTCGCTGGGGTCGGCGGAACAGGTCCTAATGGCGAACGCGAAGCTCGTGCGGTTCAACCTGACGTTCCTGGCCGTCAACTGACCTTCCGGACAGGACAAAGAGGACGCGTATGGCGCTGAAACTGGACGGCCTCTCCAAGATCCCCACCAAGCAGAAGGTGCTCCTGGCGGTTCTCTTCTCCGCTTTCATCATCGCCGGCTACTACTACCTTTATTACCAGGAGGCCTCCCGGAAGATCACCACGCTCGAAACCCAGCTGACCTCCCTGCGCGCCAAGATCAAGGAGCAGGAAGTGATCGCGGGAAATCTGAAGTCGTTCCAGGCCGAGGTCGAACGGTTGGAAGGGC